>QHPC01000334.1 GCA_003218915.1 Verrucomicrobiota bacterium | reverse complement strand
GACTCGCAGCCGGCGCCTCTTTCTTCTGCGAACCGGGCGCTACGCTCGAAGTGACCGGAGCTACAGCTTCTTCCGCAGCCGCTTTGAGTTTTGTCAAGGCACCCGCATCAATCTTCGCGGCGCTCATGGTGTACGTGATCGTGACCTTCGCCCCAACTTTCACTTCGCCTTTGATCTTGGTTTGCGGGTCGAGATCGACTTCCCATCGCTCCACACCTTTCTGAACGACGATCTTCGTGGGCGTGGTCTCGAGAACAGTTCCGGTGACTTCGTACGTCTTGCCGCCAGCGGCAAAGGCCACGCCGCAAAAAATAAAGTTCGCAGCCGCGATTAAACTAAGTGCTGTGTTCATTTTCATTAGACAAGAACGCCCCTTGTATGAGGAACGCAAGATTTAAGGAAGATTCGGCTGCACGGCGACCATTCTGGCCCCGTTAATGACGGTTGCGAACATCGGCCGCGTTACAATTAATTCGCTAACCCGCTTACTCCTTCGGCGGCTCCGGCATCGTTCTCAGCCCGACCCGCGCGAGATATTCATCTGCTTGAAGCAAATCTGTCCCAGCCCGCTCGACGATCTTCAGCAAATTATCCATCGACGAAACCTCCTCAAGTTGCTCGGTCAGGAACCACTGAAGGAAATTGATCGTGATGTAATCGTTCTGCTTTCGAGCGAGTTCCACGAGCCCATTGATTTGCTGGGTGACATGAATCTCCTGGTCGAGCGAAAGTTTCACCGCATCCCGCGCAGTTTTAAATTTCGATTTCGGTGCATCAATCGCCGGGATCGCCACGCGTCCGCCGGCGTCGACCACATATTTGATGAACCGCAGCGCATGTCCCTTTTCCTCTTCGGCTTGTTTGAAAAAATGCTGCGCAAGTTGGGGCAATGCTTCCGACGCAAAATGCGCCGCGATTGCGTAATATTGCAACTCCGCACTGAATTCGTACCCTACCTGCTCGTTAATTGCATCAATCACCTTTTGACTCGTTAACATAAGAGCAAACTACCGAAGATCACACGAATGCAAACCGATCTGCCTGCCACGCCGAAGTCTTGACGAAGGCGGGTTCGTTGATCGCATCGATAACTTTTTGACTTGTTAGCATGAAAACCTTTCGATTGATGTAATCCTTGTCTTAGCGCATGAACGCGTGACGTTCAATAAGGCGAATGATGCAACGGGTGACACTCGAGTCTTCCGCAATCGAAGCCGTCAGTTACGACGAGACGAAACGGACGCTGGACGTCGAGTTTCGAGAGGGCCATTCGTATCGTTACAGACACGTGCCCGAGTTTGTTTATCACGCGCTGTTAAATGCGGACTCGGCAGGAGCGTTTTGGAACGCGGTCAAGGACCAGTTCGAGTACGAGAAGCTGGAGTGAAGACGATCTAAAGATGCGACGGTTGGCGGCCGTCGCAAACAGGCCAGCGGCCTGTGCTCTCTGGATTATGTGCGTGTGCGAGGTCGAGTCGGACATGAGTTTCAATTGCGACTGGCATCCGGCCCTTCGTTTGGCTAAACGAGTTTCACTCCTGCAGCCATGTCTGCATTTGATCCGACGCCCGAGAATGAAGCCAATGTCGATCGCGAAATTCGTATCGAGAAGATGAAACGCGAGCTGGAGGAGCTAAGCGGTGGGGCGATGATCAGTGGCAGCGTGGGAGACGTGCCACCAGAACTCGAGGAAGTTTTCCTGGAGCGCGCCTGCGCATGGGAGAGGGCTCCTTATGACACGAATTTTAATCGTCTTGTCCAGCGCAGAGTCGAAATGATACCGCCTGCGGAATTGGATGATTGCAAGTTGCGCGTGAAACTTCAGAAGGTGTTTTGTGCGCTTGCCGCAATCCGTTGTTTTCTACACGACACAGATCATTTGAGCGATCGCGAGCTTTATACATGGCTTTGGTCCGATGGGCTGCGCGAGGAAACGCCGGACCTATCGCAACTCGGCGGTGCCTGGCATATGAGTCCGAATCGGCAGTGGTGCTGACGAAGACGTCGCTGTTTTCCTCAAATACTATGCTAGCGAGAAAGAACGCCGCCATTGGAAGGCAGATTTTCCGAACGATCAGTTGCCGCCGCACTGTCCATTGCTTTACGACCGCGACCGGAATCTACCGCGCCTGGAGTAACAATGGCAGATTGCTTCGACATTCCAAGGAACAGGCATCGACGATTCAAGTTCGTTTTCGGGGGACGCGAAAACGAGCAGCCGAGACGGGCGCGCTACCCAGACAAGGAGGCAGAAAGCAAAATACCCGATGGACTGGGCACCGGGCATTTAGTTCTGGCGACGTCCTACTCTCGCACGGCCTATCGCCGTACTACCATTGGGGCTGCAGCGTTTCACTTCCGTGTTCGGAATGGGAACGGGTGGGACCACTGCGCTATTGTCACCAGAGGTCCGAGCCGGACTAGCGGTTGCGGTGCTTCGCGCCGACGCGGATCTCTGGAGACGGTGTCGATCTTTCAAAGAACTGCTGATTCGTTGATATCTACATACAGAGTTTGGGAACACGCGCTTTAAGGCTTCGTTTTATTTTGAGATCTTTCGTCTCTTCTGTTTGCCATCCCGCAGAACGCGGGATGGGTTAACAGAAAAGTAAAAGATCAAGCCGAACGGGTTATTAGTACTCCTGAGCTGAACACATTGCTGTGCTTACACCCGGAGCCTATCAACGTGGTGGTCTACCACGACCCTTCAGGGAGATCTCATCTTGGGATAGGCTTGGCGCTTAGATGCTTTCAGCGCTTATCCTTTCCGAACATAGCTACCCAGCACTGCCGTT
>QHPC01000333.1 GCA_003218915.1 Verrucomicrobiota bacterium | reverse complement strand
TTGGAAAATAAACGACAAACATCCAGACCCCTACGAAGACAAGCACGGCCGCGAATTTCATCCGCTCAGCGACCGCCCCAATGATTAGCGCCGGTGTGATGATCGCGAACATCAGTTGATACATCGCGAAGACATTCTGCGATACCCAATACGAATAATCACTGTTCGGTCGTCCATCGACACCGCGCAGAAACGCAAACTTCAATCCTCCGATGAACGGCGACCCGTGGGAGAAAACGAGAGAATAACCGATCATCCACCAAAGGATGGTCACCAGGCCCGCAATGCCAAGACATTGCGCCAGCACGGAAAGAACGTTCTTCGCGCGGACAAGGCCGCCGTAAAAAAGCGCGAGTCCCGGCAATGTCATAAAAAGCACCAGTGCCGCACAGGTCATCATCCAGGCGTTGCTGGCAGGCCCGGGACCGGAAATGTTTGATACTAGTGGCGCGTTCGCCGAATCAGCGCCGCGCGCCGAATTATTCACGTAAGCTTCCAAGTCGGCAACGCGCTGCTCCAGAGAGGGCGAAGCAGAAGGCGACGACGTTTGCGCATGCAACGGAGACGAAAACGCAATGACCGCTGTGAGCAAAAAGAGCCGCATCATTACGCGTTCTCGTTATAGGCGCGTGGATTTGTTGCCGCAAGGAAAATGCCGATGTGCTTTCGTTGGAGCTGTTTGGGCTCCGAGTCTGGTCGCCTCGCCCTTTCCAAGGGAGAGGGGGCGAGTGAGGGTTCATTCAAGACAATCAGCGTATGCCACCTTAAAAACCCCTCACCTCGCTCCTCTCCCCTTGCCCAAGGGGAGAGGCGAGAACACCACACGCAACCGCCGGCAGATCTTCACGCGCGTAGTCCGATGTGTTGTTATCAAAAACTCGCACCAAAGGAAAACTCCGCCGAGCGGCCGGCTAGGCCAGGTTAAGGCGCTCGACGGAGTTGCTCCTCAGCCTCAAGATCGTCACCGTTTAGCTTGTGTGCTTCAAGCTCTCGGTCTTGAGGTCCCTTGCTGCACTTCAGATGACATACCATCGAAGGTACTGCGGCGCGCAAACCGTATCGGTAGATTGCGTTGCATCCTCATCGTCCTCATCCTCTTCATCGGCATCTGTTTTAGGCCCGACCGCGGGTAAGTCATTTTGCTGCAACTTTTCATAACGCTCCCGAATATCGGCGGGCATTTTATCTCGATCCTCTTTGGTCTCGACTGGTCCGCTAAAGAGCAGTTTTCCCTGCGGATCTTTTGCGGTGAGTATTTTTTTTTCATCCACATTTTCCAGCTTCATCTCGCCTTTATCGTCCGAAAAAACGATTTGCGCCTGGCCGAGGTCGATCCTTGTAGCCTTCAGTGTGCCGTTGTCTTTGCTCAGAATGCGAATTTCCCGCTCGGCACGGCGGGCGTCTTCCCGTGCTTGTCTTGCCGCCTCATGAGCTTTCATCACTGCTCCACGGATCATGCCCCGTTGTGCCCCGAGTTGCTCTTGCAACTGTTCTTTCAAACCTTGCATCTGTTCGCCGAGATCACCTGTGTCATCAAAATCCCAGTGCGATTCGTGTTTATCTCCAGGCGACCAGGAATGGCGCTGCGGTCTTTCTTTCTTTGAGAGCTTGACGGTGACCTTCTGCTCCTGGCCCTTGCGCAAAATCGTTAGCGTCACGTCCGTTCCGTCAGAGAAAGTCTGCAGGAGCTTCCGCAATTGGCTCGGTTCGATCAGAATCTGGTCGTTGAGCATTTTGAGAATATCGTTCTGTTGAACGCCCGCCACCGCTGCAGGGCTATCAGGCACAACGTACTCGACGACTAATCCGAGCCCTTTGGACAGGCCGAGTTGCTCGCTAACCACAGTTGGCACCTGCGATGTTTCTACACCGAGAAATACCACCGGAACTTTGGGCGCTTTTTCATGGCCACCCGGGGGTGGGGGATGCGGCTGACCAGGTGGCTGCGGCGGCGCGGGTGGTGTTTGCGTAAATCCTGCGATCGGCAAGAAGGCAACGGTTGCGATGATAGTGATGACTTTAATTTTCATGGTCTTGTTTTGTTAAATTATTGGCCGGAAACGGGAATGAGGACGACTTCCTCGCTGGGGTAAGAGACGCGCAGCGATGCGCCAGTGGAGGGATTGCGCCATTGCCACGTCTGCTGTGTTTGATAACGAAGGCGCCTCAACGGTTGCTTCGAGCCGTCAGCAAACTGCA
>QHPC01000133.1 GCA_003218915.1 Verrucomicrobiota bacterium | reverse complement strand
AGCAGAGTCGAGACATCTCTAACAGTTTAAATGACCCGAGTGTCATAAGCGACAGTGAGAGATTCCTCGACCTCGCTTGGAATGATAATAAGGGCACGATCACTCCGGTTTTTCTACCACGTAACGGAGATCTTCTGCGGTGGCGTGACCGCGCAATTGACTTTTGAAAATTGGCGGAGGGTTCGTGGAGATTAGTTGGTAGCCCTTCAAAACGAACTCAGGATAAACTCCATTGCTCGCAGGTTCATAAACTTTGTCGCCGCTAAAGTAACCGTAGAGTTTGTATTCGTAGTTGTTATCGCTGCCGAAGTCGAGACGCTCGCGATCTGGAGCAAGCTTCTGTTTTTCGTTCAACATCACTAATTCTGCCGTGCTCCAGGGTTGACCCGGGCGGCGGATATAACCCCAGAACTTGTAATCGACTTTGAAATAGCGCCGTCCGATAAAATAATCCCCGGCCGGTTCGGCTGCGATATTCTGCACCATTTCAAGCCTGGCTTGTTGAATTCCTTGAGGAACAGTCTCGCAGGCGCCAAGAAAAAACGCGCCAAGCAAGAGATTGCCTGCGAGCAAAAAGCGAGTGACGCGTCTCATTCCTTCAGGTGCACATCTTTTATCGCAGCTTTGCGCTTGGTGCAAACTAACCAGATGCTAAACAATTGCGCTGAGATGGCCGCACCGCTACCTTCCCGGCTGTTATGATCGAACTGGAAGTGTATGCGCGCGGTTTGCGTGACCTGAACAAAATCCTGGAGCTGGACCTTCAACTCGAGCCGATTGCGGGTCTTCATTACAAGATCGATACAAACCACGATCTTGTATACTTCGAGTTCGACCGACCAGCATTGAGCTTGCGTGAGATTCGGGCAATTTTTCTCAAGCTCGGACTGGAACCTCTGTTTATCGGCGCGATTCCGCCGGAGCTTCGACCCAGAACAAAAACAGAGCGGCTGACTGCGTAAGAAGGTGAGAAGTGAATAGTGAGAGGTAAATAGTGACCCGCGCTCGGCTTCTCACGTCTCGCGTCTGACCCAGCATCGCTTCTTGCATCGAATTTGGTGAACTACTTAACCGATGATCACCCGCTTCTTTAACGTCCTCGGTGGGGGGCTCCTTTCATTCTTTCAATACTTGGGAGAGCTGGTGCTGCTCGCAGCCGATACGTTTCGTTCCATTTTCACGCATAAACTTCGCTGGAAATTATTCCTCAATCAGATCGTCGAGATCGGGTTACTTTCACAACTTGTTGTCGTGATCACGGGTGCGTTTACGGGCGCCGTCTTCGCGGCTCAAACCTTCTTTCAATTTAACAAGATTGGAATGGGATCGGCCACCGGCGCAGTAGTATCGGTATCGATCTGTCGCGAGCTTGGCCCGGTGCTCACGGCATTGATGGTAGCAGGTCGCGTTGGCGCAGCCATGTCGGCGGAAATCGGTACAATGAAAGTGACTGAGCAGATCGATGCGTTGCGAGCGCTCGCAGTTTATCCGACCGATTATCTGGTCGTGCCGCGAGCGCTGGCCATGATGGTATCCATGCCGCTGCTGGTGGCGGAATGTGTCGCTGTCGGCATCGCTTCCGGCTATTTCATCGCAATTTTTCTGCTTGAGATCAACGGCACGTATTACATGGCGAACATGGTGCGCTGGACGCGTAACCGCGACATTATCATGGCCCTGTCGAAAGCGTTTTGCTTTGGGATTCTAATTGTTTTCATCAGTTGCCAAAAAGGATTGAGCGCACGCGAAGGCGCTGTCGGTGTGGGCCGTGCGACGACTGAAGCGGTTGTGAACTCGTCGCTTGCGGTTTTGATTTGTAATTTTTTCCTTACGATGTTGCTGAACATCATTTATCCGGCGGGATACCAGTAGGGTTGTGCGGCAGTTGAGTGTTGCGGGTTGAGAGTGAAGAGTCTGAGTGTTGCGATGATCGAAGCGCCGCCATCTCCAAAGCCTTCCACTAAGTCTCATCTGGCTGCCGGTAATTCGTCGCCAATGATCGCGGTGCGTTCATTGGCAAAAAGGATCGGGCAACAGGAAATTTTGCGCGGTGTCGATCTCGAGATCCGGACCGGTGAAACCCTTGCCATCATTGGACGCAGTGGCGGTGGTAAGAGCGTTTTGCTTAAACACCTCGTGGGATTGATGACGCCAGACGCGGGAGAAATTTGGATCGATGGTCAAAACATCATCGGAATGAGTGAGCGTCAGCTCGGGACGATTCGCGTGAAGGTAGGCATTCTTTTTCAAGGCGGCGCGCTTTTTGATTCCATGACCGTGGAGGACAACATTGCGTTTCCACTACGCGAAGCTGGCGAGCGCGACCCGAAAGTTTTGCACGCAAAAGTCGCCGAGATGCTTGAAGTGATGGAAATGGAGGGGCAGGAAGATAAGATGCCGGAGAGTTTAAGTGGCGGAATGAAAAAGCGAGTGGGGCTGGCGCGCTCCATCATTCGCCGCCCCTCCTGCGTGTTGTATGATGAACCTACATCGGGGCTCGATCCGGTAGTGGCGGACAGCATCAACCGATTGATTCGCCGGCTGCAACAGCGCTTTGGAATGACCAGTGTCGTCGTCACTCACGATATGAAAAGCGCGTTCGATGTAGCCGACCGGATTGCTTATTTGCATGAGGGACGCATTTATTTTCACGGGACACCGAGTGATCTTCAGCGTTCGACCGACCCGCTTATTCAGGATTTCCTGCTCGGGCGCTCTGAACAATGCGCGGCGGCTTCCTAACCGCCGAACAAAAAACACGGCGATTTGGAAGTCGCCGCTCCTTGCGAAAAAGCAGCCAAGATCGACAATATATTTCGAAATGAATCGGCACGAACGAGGTTTGGAATTTAAAGTTGGCGCGTTTGTTTTCGTCGGCTTGGCGATGTTAGGCGCCCTGATCGTGCAATTCGGCCGACTGGGAGAAGGCTTTAAGATATATTATCCGCTCACGGTTCGTTTCAGTGACGCCAGCGGCCTGTTAAAAGGTTCCGATGTCTTGCTCGCGGGGGCTAAACTCGGAAAAGTTTCAGGTGGTCCGCGAATGGTTCGCGAAGGCCAGGGTGTGGATGTACCACTGAAGATTTATGATTACATTAAGGTGCCTGAAGGAAGTAAATTCACCGTCGGAAGTTCCGGTTTGCTCGGCGATCGCTTTGTAAACGTGGTGATGCCGCCCGGGCAGCCAAAGGCTTTTCTCGCGCCAAACACCCACATCAGCGGCGCGCGTGAGACTGGCATCGACGACATCACACGAGAGGGTGGTGCTCTGTTAACCGAGCTTCGTGGAACCGTCCAAAGATTGAATCAGGAGACCCTTTCCTCCGAAAACACTCAAAATCTGAAGGCGAGCATGGAGCATTTGAACCAGGCAACGAGTGCGCTGGCAGAATCTTCGAAGAAGCTGGATGGAGTAATCGACGAGGCGGATTCCACAATGGCTTCGGCAAAAAAGGCAGCTGACAATTTGCAGAACGCGATCGATGACACGCGCAAGGTGCTCCGCACCGCTACACAAGGCAAGGGCCTGGTTGCGACTCTTCTGAACAATCAAGAGTTGGCGAATGATCTGCACGCGCTGATCAGCAATTTGAGAGCGCACGGCGTCTTGTTTTATCGCGACAGCGCTGCAACCACTCAAACGAAGCCTCAGGAGCAAACCAAACCAGCTCGCCAAACTCGAGGTCGCTGAGAGTTGTCCAAAATAGATTGCCGGATGCAGTCTATTTCTGGTAAATCGGAGCGCATGATCCGGCGATCATTCCTGAAACGCCTTGCAGTGCTGCCGCTGGCCGCAGCCGCCGCGCCTTCTAATGCAGGCGCAGCGGGAGCGAAACTAAAAATAATGATCAAGAGTGCCTGGGGATCGGACGATCCAACGAAAGCCGCATTTCCATTTCTTCACGGCGACGCGCTCTCTGAAGCTGGGCACGAAGTTCAAATCTTTCTCCTCGGCGAAGCGGTTTCTCTTATGCGAAAATCAGTGGCCAATGCAGTCGTCCCTGTTGGATGGCCGCCGTTGTCTGAAGCGCTGGGTAAGATCGCGGCCAGGAAAATACCAATCTACGCATGCGGCGCATGCTCGCAGGCGAGAGGGGTCACCGAAGCAGATTTAACTGAATACGGAGCAAAGTTCCGCAACCCGAAAATTTTCGTCTCACTTGTGGAATGGGCAGACAGAATAATTACTGAATAGCCGTCGAATTGTTTCAACTCGTCCCAAGTAAGGCACCACGAATGCCGGCTTCGCTTAATCCATCGATTCGAATCACTTTGTCCCGTGATTTCGCGCCATGCTCCAGAACGATTGCGCGCTGAGGAACGCTCAATTTTTCCGCCAAAAACCTGCGCAACGCGATGTTCGCCTTTCCTTCGACCGCTGGGGCTCGTAACTTGATCTTAATCGCGTCGCCATGCTCTCCCACCGCCTTATCGATCTTCGCGTTAGGAATGATGTGAAGTCGGATAGTGGCCACTGGTTTAACTCATATCCTCGCGGTCATTTCCCGATTGACAAGGGAGGCCCAATCCCGGCACAGAAAATTGTCTTATGGACACGACCAAACTAACAACCGTCATATCATTGCTTATCGCTCTCAGTATAGCCTCGGAGCGGCTCGTCGATATCATCAAGGGACTTGTTCCATGGCTCAATCAGCAACGACGAAAACCCGCCCAAGAAGGATGGAGGAAGGCGGCTCTTCAGGTACTTGCTGTAATTGCAGGTATAACCACTGCCTGGCTTTCCAGCGCGGCAATTCCGAAAGGCGTAGGGATTCCAGATGATTGGACTGGAACGTTAGCTCTTGGTCTGTTGGCGAGCGGCGGCTCAGGATTCTGGAATTCGATCCTGACATACGTGACAAAGGCCAAGGACCTGAAGGCAGCTGAAGCTGAAACCCGGCAGATCGAGGTGCGTGCGAAGAGGGGAACGCTGTCGAAGTCTGGTCACTAGCGCAGACCCACCGCTTCGCGGACGCGTTTCATCACCTGGTCCGCGATTTCGTTCGCGCGGGCCGCGCCCTTTTTGAGAACGCTATCAATATACGATTTATCGGCCAGAATTTCTTCGCGGCGTTTGCGCATTGGCGCGAAATATTCCCAAAGTTTCTCGAAAAGCTGTTTCTTGAAGTCGCCGTAGCCGGTTCCGCCTTTTAGAAACCGCTCCCGCATCGCTGCGATTTCTTCCTTGGACGCGACCAGCGAGTAAAGCTTGAAGATAGTCGATTTTGCCGGGTCTTTCAGCTCTTCCACCGGCGTTGAATCGGTCACGATGCTCATAACGCGTCTTCGCATTTCTTTTTCGTCCCCAAAGATGTCGATATTGTTGCCGTAGCTTTTGCTCATTTTCTGGCCATCGATCCCGGGCACGGTTTCTGTCGCAGCTTTGATTCGCGCTTCAGGCAACTTGAAGATCCGCCCGTCCTGCTCCTGCTGCCCGAAAGTTTCGTTCATTTTCACAGCAAGATCGCGCGTGATTTCGATGTGCTGTTTTTGATCTTTACCAACAGGCACAACGTCGCTGTCGTAAATCAAAATGTCCGCCGCCATAAGCACTGGGTAACTGAACAAACCAACGGTGGCGGGCAATCCACGGGCGAGTTTGTCTTTGTAAGAGTGGGCGCGCTCCAGCAAGCCCATCGGCGCCACGGTCGATAGAATCCAGGCCAGTTCGGTGACTTGCGGAACGTCCGAGTGTCGAAAAAGCGTGGCGCGGTTGGGATCGAGTCCGCACGCCAGAAAATCCAGCGCGACGCGACGGCTGTTTTCACGGAGCGCTTCCGGATCGCGCAGGCTGGTGAGCGCGTGATAATCGGCGATGAAATAGAGTGCTTCGCCTTCGGCTTGCAGCGCGACGGCCGGCTCCATCATGCCAAAATAATTACCGACGTGCAGAGCACCACTGGGCTGAATACCGGATAAAATGCGGATGGGTTTTTTATCTGTCATGTCGAGCGGAGTCGAGACATCTCTAACTGTTTATCGGCTGCGGCCTTGAACCAATATCCAGAGATTCCTCGACTTCGCTCGGAATGACAAATGGGCATGCAGAGCGCCACTGGGCTGAATACCGGAGAGAATACGCATGAGTCCGTTAAGGTTTCAGATTTTGAGTCGAAAGCCAATGAATCCAAATGGCGAAGGAATGACGAAGCCTGAATGATGACTCCCTTCGCTTCAATGCTTCAACGATTTCAACGGTTCAACGTAGCGAAGCCATTTGTCATTTGCCATGACTTCGTACTGGCAAATTTGTGCGCACGCCTTTAGATAGACCGCGCAATGCCCACAAAGAACGCTGTTTCTGTCGTGAGCGGCGCCGCTGGTTTTCTGGGATCGCATTTGAGCGATCGGTTGCTGGCGGAAGGCCATCGCGTCATCGCCATCGACAATTTAATCACCGGCAACACAGCGAACATCGGCCACCTCGCCGGGAACGAGAATTTCCAATTCATTAAACATAATGTTTCGAATTTCATTTTCCTGCCGGAAGAGAAAATCGATTACGTTTTTCACTTCGCTTCCCCGGCCAGTCCGATCGATTACCTCGAACTCCCGATTCCTACATTGAAAGTCGGCGCGCTGGGCACGCACAATACTCTGGGGCTGGCCAAGGACAAAAAGGCCGTGTTCATTCTTGCTTCAACATCGGAGGTGTATGGGGATCCTCTCGAACATCCGCAAAAGGAAGATTACTGGGGCAATGTGAACCCAATCGGGCCGCGCGGCGTATACGATGAGGCGAAGCGCTACGCGGAGGCAATGACGATGGCGTATCATCGCTATCATCGCGTGGACACCAGGATCGTGCGCATATTCAACACATACGGACCGCGAATGCGATTGCGGGATGGACGCGTGGTCCCGGCATTTATCGGACAGGCACTGAATGGCCAGCCGCTGACTGTTTTTGGCGATGGCTCACAAACGCGCTCGTTCTGTTATGTGTCCGATTTGATCGACGGAATTTTTAAGCTGGCCATGAGCGATTTCCACGAGCCGATCAACCTGGGTAACCCGCGCGAAATGACGATCAAGCAGTTTGCCGACGAGATCATTCGCATCACCGGAACAAAATCGGCAATTGAATACAAACCGTTGCCTATCGATGACCCGAGAGTACGCCAACCGGATATTGCCCGCGCAAAAGAAGTCCTCGGTTGGCAACCGCGCGTGGATTTCGAAGAAGGAATCAAGACCACGATCGACTATTTCCGGGAGTCGCTGGCTTCGCCGCGTTGAACACTTGAGTCGTTAAATCGTTAAACCGATCCATCGTTACATCGAGTCACGATTCACGAATCTCGAATAAAGAATTACGGAGGTTGCCTGCGCTTCCGAAAAATTTTACTGGCATTTGTCCCTATTTAGATGTGAATTCTGCCATGGTTACGCGCGCACTTTGCGTCGCCCTGGGTTTGCTCGGCGCATTGTTGCCGGCTGTTGCGCAACAGCCGCATCATTCCACCAAACGCGAACAGTTGCGCTCCGCTGGCGCATCAAGTGCCCCTTTGTCGCTGAGTCTTTATCGGCCGAAACTTTGGGGCGCAGCCGAGAGATCACTTCTGCTTCATAACGGCTCGGTGCCGCTTTGGTTGGACGGCCCGGAATTAAGTAACGGGCTCGCCGGCTCCAGCTACGGCTTTGGAAGTTCGTGGGTTCAGTTGGGATTCACGTCGGCAGATTTCTTGCCGGCTGCATTCCTCAGCGGTGCTCAGCCACCGACACAAAGGTCGAGTCCTGGCCGGGTCCATGGTACGGATGGAAAGGATCTTGGAGCAGATGGAAAAGATTCGCCCGACGGGATGGTGAGCTCACCGCTCAATCCGACCTATAGCGGCGGGGAAGTGGGGGTGTTATATGGCCGATGGAGCGGTAAAGGCGGGGGTGATATGTGGCAGACGTATATCGAGGGCACCGTTGGTAACGACAAATTTCAGATCACAGCCGGCGCGTCATACGACGAATGGAATGGAAACGGCCGTGGCCTGCGGTCCCGCTCATTCACCGCACCAAGATAAGATGCTGGTCGGTACTGTACGCGCAATTCTGAATTCGAAGTCAAAATATGGTCAGACGGCACGCAAAGATGGGTGAAGGATTTTGGTTGCCCGATCACCGGTACGCTAGAGCCGGATGCGATCACGGAAAATCGGCGAGGTTCCTTTCATCGGTCATGTTAACAGCGGGGTTAACAATTCTTCTGATTACCATGGTCACCGCTGAGTCCGCAGTGGACCAGCCTAATTTCTGTCAACAGACTGCGCAGGCCGCGCTGACGTCCTGTCGCGCCGCTGCGCAGAGTGATTATTGGGTCGCGTTGGGGAAGTGCGACAACCTCGCGGATCCTGCCGCACGGGAAACTTGTCGGAACCAGGCGGCGACAGATCTGAACGATGCGCGGCAGACCTGCGACGAACAACATGACGTGCGGTTGGCAGCATGCGATCCGCTCGGTCCAGCACCGTACGACCCGGTGATCGATCCCTCGAACTTTGTCGCGCGGGTCGATAATCCTTATTTTCCGTTAACCCCGGGCACAACTTTTGTCTATGAAGGTCAAACGGACCAGGGTTTTGAACACGACGAGTTCGCCGTGACGCACCATACCAGGACCATCCTCGGCGTCAGGTGCGTCGAAGTCCACGATACTGT
Source organism: Verrucomicrobiota bacterium (assembly GCA_003218915.1). Lineage (GTDB taxonomy): Bacteria > Verrucomicrobiota > Verrucomicrobiia > Chthoniobacterales > UBA10450 > Udaeobacter. Next base: position 1,614 of record QHPC01000133.1, on the reverse strand, counting down.
AACGACGGACGGCCAATTAACGGAAGATACGCTTGATTGGTTTGCTCAGGATAGAGACGGCAACGTCTGGTACTTCGGCGAAAACACGCACGAACTTGAGGATGGCTTGATCACCACCATCGAGGGCACGTTCATGGCTGGCGTCAACGGCGACAAACCGGGAATTATCATGAAAGCCCATCCGGCCGTCGGCGATTTTTACCGTCAGGAATTCTCGTTGAACAATGCAGAGGATTTCGCGGAAACGCGCAGCCTCACCGAGACCGTCAGGCTACCCGTTGGGACGTTCCACAACTGCCTGAAATCGAAAGAGACCACGCCTTTAGAACCGGACTTGCTCGAATACAAGTTCTATGCCCCCAGCGTTGGAAATGTGCTGACCGTTGATCCCCGAACCGGAGACAGAACGGAACTCGTGCGGATCAGACGAGACTGAAACCGTCAGGCTTCACCGCGTGGCGGCCTTTGGTTTCACTTGACATCAGTAACATGATTGCTCTCACGTCACTTTGACTGCGCTCGCGATCTCCTTCCAGATAAAGCGCGCGCCTCGCTGCATCCGGAAGCGAAGTAACTCGGCGCGGCGATGCTAACTTCGTCAATATTCTTGCCCTCGGACTGCACAGCGCAGGCGTTAGCCGATTTTGAAAAGCTTCTAATCGAAGGCGGCGCAGTCAATCCACAAGGCTTGACGGAACGGATCCGTAAAGCCTCTCGTCTGTTATTTCTTCGGGCGTCGGACGATCAACTCGTTGGAGTAGGAGCGTTGAAGCACCCCCGTGCGGCCTACCGAAACAGAGTGTTTGCCGATGCGCGAGCAACTGTCTTAGCAAACGAGTACTCTGTTGAGTTGGGTTGGGTCGTTGTGACTAAATCGCGCCAAGGGCGGCGACTCTCTACTCGCATTGTCGGTGAGTTACTTCCTTTCGTGAAGAACGAGAATATTTTTGCAACGACCCGGGTCGATGAGCGCGTTATGAGTTTTGCATCTGACTATGGATTCGAAATTAACGGGAAACCGTACCCCAGCGGGCACGGTTACGATCTTGTTCTCTATCTTCGTAACGCCGCACGATTCCGCGAGGTGCAATGATCTTTTAGATTGAAATAGCGGATCGGTCCTTCCTACTATGAGCGGGCCGGCAGGATGGAAGTTCCAATTGAACCGCTGGCCAAAGTCGCTTCAACGGACTAATACTAAATGTCGGCTCGAAAATTCGCCGCGGATAAGTTGTTGTGGGAAACGCTGGGACGCTGGAAACGTTCAAGCCCTGAATTGGATCGCATTCAGTTCCTGAAGACCGTGCCGTTCTTCGACCAGCTCTCGAATCGGCAACTGAAGACTGTGTCTGACATCATGTTCGACCGCAGTTATGACACTGATGAATCAATCTTTGAGGAAGGACAACCGGGAGCCGCGCTCTTTCTGATTTTGGATGGAAAAATTGCGATAGAAATTTACCGCGAGACCAGCACCACGCGTCTGGCTGTTCTGGAAAGAGGCGCCTTTTTTGGTGAGATGGCGCTCCTGGATGACTCACCGCGTTCCGCTAATGCGCGGGCTTTGGAACCGTCCCGGACGCTGGCGCTTTACCGAAACGATCTTAACGGATT
>QHPC01000308.1 GCA_003218915.1 Verrucomicrobiota bacterium | reverse complement strand
TTCTCAGCGGCGCAGATCAAGCGAGACGTCCTACGAGGTTTTACGAAAACAAGAGGTGCCAAGTAAGTTTAGAAGCAAAGGGAATCCAGTCCGCGCGCGATCGGAAATCTAACTTTTTTGCGCGAACTCGGGCGGACTCACCGCAAGTCGTGTTGATTTTGGCAGGTAGTGTCTTGTGAAAGCGCTAATTCGCTTTCACGTGCCATTTGTGGGAAGAGAATGGGCACACCGAGAGCGAGAGTTCCTCACGATACGCCAAGCGGCAGCTCGGTATGGCGTTTCTATTCGCACCCTCTCGCGTTGGCTAGCTGAGGGTAGGCTACCCAAGATCGCGCTCAGCAAAAGACTTGTCCGGTTGGATCGCCAACAATGCGACGAGGCAGTACGTCGTTTCACGATTCAGGAGGTCACACGCTATTGACAGGCGAAGCACACACGAAGCCCCGCGCGTTTGTTTTTTTGATTTCATCTATCGAGTACGAAACGATGAACCAAATCAGAAAAGATGATTAGGAAAAAGATCTCACTGCAACAACCAAAAGGCGATATTGAGTCGGCGCCATTTCTTTTTTCGGCAGAAAAAATCGCAGAGCTAACACAAGCCGAACGTCGCGGTGAACATTCGCCGGAGCTCCTCCCTCAGCTCCTCCAGCAGCCTGCTTATGGGATCATTCGGGTCGGCTTTGCGTGGAATTTGGACGGGCTGATTCCCTGCCATTCCACCGACAAACATGGTGATCGCCATAAACGAGCGCGAGCGAATTTCCATACGCGCACAAAAGACACGGAAAGAAATGGATGAGAAAAATACCCGTTTAGCGGAGGGAAATAATTTCCTTATAGAACGCCGCCGCGGCAGGTGTTCGGCGCCGGTGCGGAATCGTGGGCCAAAGGCATATCTGGCAATTAACTGGCAACAAGGGAACATCAACTCACAGTTTACCTGGCAAGACCAAAGGTTTCCTACTCCTCATCCGCAGCCGCGAAATAACCAAGAAATACGCGCGTTACTGACGACGCGTCAGTTGCTTTTGCTGAATCCACCTGGGAAGACCGTCGCCTTGCTACCTATTTGGCTACGTAATTCCGGCGTTCTCGCCCCGAGATATGGCCAGAAAGCCGAGAGGGGGGCGGGGGGGTCAGCGGCACGCAGCCAGAAAGATGCGTCGATCCATAAGCTCACACGGAATTTTTGCGCCATTGGCCGCACTTCGTAATCAGCATGAGTATCGAGGCGATTAGCACCGTCTGGAAGCATTCGCGACAAAAATCAGGCGGACTTCTTGTTCTGTTAGCGCTCGCGGATTACACGAACAATCAAGGCATTGCATGGCCGGCGCTTTCAACTTTGGCACGCAAGATACGGATGTCGAAGAGGAATGTGCAGCGCTGGGTGCGTGTGCTGGAAAAGGCCGGTGAGCTTGAGGTTCGCCCAAATCAAGGCCGCAAAGGATCGAACATTTATAAGATTTGCCTTCCCACCATCGGACCACATATCCCCGACGCAGGCGACATCCATGACGCTCGCGTCGCGAAAGCGGTGTCACCTACGTCAGTAATGGATGACACCATCGTCACTCAATCCGTCAGTGAACCATTATTAGAAAGTACCCCTGTAGTCCCCACAGGGGACGAGACAGAGTTTTGGATCAAACTTTGTTTCGATTGTTTCGAACAGACGCGGCGTCCCCTACCCCTATATGTCTTAAGTAAGCTTGCGCGAGTCATTCGAGTTTTGGACAGGAATCATTCAGATTCGCTCGTCGCATTTTATCAGGAAGAGCCTCTTGATTCAAAAGAGCCCGCGTACAGCTCGCGCAGGCATTCGCCGGAACGACTCATGCTCGATTTGCCGCGCCAGCTCGCCCTTGCAGTTCAGACTTGTCCACCAAGGCCGCCGCCGAAGAAGCCCGACTTCACGATTGGCGACGTTCATCGCTATCTCAAAGAAAAATATGGTGATGGCGGTAGGTTTCCGAGCTCACTCGAGGAACTGGAGCAACCGTGGTACGAATACCTTCGCCCTGAAGTGTACGATGCGATGCGCGCTCGAAAACAAAAGCAGGTAGACTCGGCAGAAACGACCAGCACTTGAAAATCCCCGACAGGGGGGCGGGGGTTGCTTGCCTTCTGCCGATGTCATCGCGTAACTGGTAATCAGTTTCGGAAATTTTTTGGACAGTAGCAGCGGCGACGTGGGTTGTTCCATAATCAATGTAACCCCGAGACGTTCGGCCATTGACGTCGATCGCTTCTCGGCACGACCTTTAGAGAGCTGGACGCATTATGGAATTTCCGGAACCTTATCACTCCCTGCCGATTCGTGAGTGGCGCAAGTGTATGAAGGCCCACCCGAAGAGCTACGCTACGATTGGCGTGAGGGCGTGGGTCAGGAATCGCCGCAAGTGTCGCTTAGTCTGCGGGCCGGACAAGCTCGTCTATCATTGCGCGCACAAGGACACGACAAGTGAAACGTCTAAAAGCGGTCAAGGTGGGTGCGAACGCACACACGCTACCAGGGAGCAATGCAGGCTTGATTCCTGGGTGACTTTTTTGCTTTGATGTAAGTGTGCTTGCTAAGGACCGCCATATGCAATCAGGTATTCCAGGCGCTTACCTCATTTTTGGCAGGTACTGAAGTCGATAACTTCGGTTGCACTTGGACATTGTGTTCGACACAGTCCGGAGACGGGTGGCCCCAGCGATCGCAATTGCAGCCGGGCGTCCCTTCGCTCGGACGTTGTGTCAGTTTACTACGTGCAACGTTCTGCAATCTCGGCTTAGGTGATCCGCTTTCGTCATGTAAAAAAAGAATTGTTTTCATCAGCTACTCCCTTTTTGCTTCGCGAACCTACGGGCGGCGCGATTGCAAGACTTCACGCGGCTT
>QHPC01000307.1 GCA_003218915.1 Verrucomicrobiota bacterium | reverse complement strand
TTTTCGTTTTGTTGCTCGCCACCAACGCGGCGAATGCGCAAAGGGATGCGGCAGATCAGATTGCGGCCATCGAGGCGCGACTGGGCGGCCGAATCGGGGTCGCCGGATTGGACACTGGCAGCGGAAAACGTGTTGACTACTGGGCGGAGGAACGTTTCCCTCTGTGCAGCACGTTCAAATTTCTCGCTGCCGCTGCTGTGTTGAAACGTGTCGATGAGAAGAAAGACAAACTGGATCGCTTCGTCTCTTATGATGCGAAAGACCTCCTGGAATATGCACCAGTCACGAAAGCTCACCTTGGGAATGGCGGAATGACGCTCGGCGCGTTATGCGCAGCGGCCATCGAACAAAGCGATAACACGGCAGGCAACTTATTGCTGGAGGCGATCGGCGGACCGGCTGGCCTGACGAATTTTGCCCGTGACCTCGGTGATCGGATGACCAAGCTTGATAGGAAAGAACCGGAATTGAACAGCGCTATCCCAGGCGACGAGCGGGACACTACCACGCCTGCTTCGATGTTAGGAGACATTTGTCAGCTTCTCGTAGGAAATACTTTATCTGCATCGTCCCGTCAGCAGTTCGAAGAATGGTTGCAAGCAAACGAGACCGGCGCTGCAATGATTCGCGCCGGGATCCCCACCAATTGGATTGTTTGCGACAAAACAGGACGCGGCGCAAACGGCGCGACCAACGATATTGCAATCGTCCATCCGCCGGATCGTGCTCCGATCCTGCTGACCATTTATTGCGTAGGATCAACTGCGAGTACGAACGATCGAGCGGCAGTTGTTGCCGAGGTGGCAAAGGTTGTGGCCGAATCCTTCGGTAAATGAGATAACGAGTGCCGGGAATTCGCTGCCCGAATTTCGTCGATGCGCAATTCGAAGCACCGCGCTTAGTTTTGATTCATGAAAACTTCAACATTTCGGATTGTTCCGCTTCCGACGGAAGTCGCGGAGCGAGCTCGCCGCGCGGTAAAGGCCGGCGCAGCGGACCACGCGGTAGTCATTGCAGATTCGCCGACGAGTTATCCATGCCGGCATTGCCTGCGTTTCGCAAGACCCGGAGAGCGCATGATCCTATTTCCTTATGCGGCAATTCCGCCCGGCCATGCATATTCCGAGAGTGGACCGATCTTCGTTCATGCCGATGCGTGCGAGCGCTACAGCGCCACGCGCGAATATCCGCACGAGCTTCGCAACGGTCGTGCGTTTCGTGCCTACAATGCGCGTTACGACATGATCGATGCCGAGGTCGCTAACGGAAGCGAACCAGAAGCGATTGTTGAAAAGTTGCTGCAAAATCCGGAGACTACATTTGTGGATGCGCGTAGCGTGACGCGCGGTTGTTTTACGTTTCGAGTCCAACGTGCATGAAAACGCCTGAACTCCTTCCTCCGACTGAAACGATGTATCGCGCGCTGGTGAATCGGGACTCGAGTTTCGAAGGCATATTTTTTGTCGGAGTGCGCACGACCGGAATCTTTTGCCGGCCCACATGCACAGCAAAGAAGCCGGCCCGCGAGAATGTCGATTTTTTCGCGACGCCGAATGAAGCGTTGGGCAATGGTTATCGTCCTTGTCTGCGCTGCCATCCAATGGAGCCAGGCGAGCGTCCGCCCAAATTGATCGAGCGCTTGCGCGCTGAAGTTGAGCACGCCCCGGGTGGACGGCTGACGGACAAAGAACTTGCCTCGCTGGCGATTGATCCCTCCACGGCGCGCCGGCAATTCAAGCGCCATTATGGAATGACCTTTCAAGCTTATCATCGCGCACGCCGCATGGGACTTGCTTTAAGCCAGGTACGGCAGGGCGGCCGAGTGGATGAAGCGAGAAACGGCAGCGGCTTCGAATCGGAGAGCGGTTTCCGTGAAGCGTTCGCGAAGATTTTCGGCGAACCGCCAACGAATGCGAAGAAGCGCGCCCCGCTGTTTGCCGAGCGGATCGATACGCCGCTCGGCGCGATGATTGCTGTTGCTGACGACGAAGGTTTGCGTTTGCTCGAGTTTGTCGATCGGCGCGCGACCGAACGCGAACTATTGATTCTGCGAAAGCGTTTGGGAATGAATGTCGTCCCGGGTGAGCATCCTCATCTCAGCGCGACCCGACGGCAACTCGGCGACTATTTTTCCGGAAAAAAACTGGAGTTCGATATCCCGCTAGCGCCGGTCGGCTCAGAGTTTCAATTGCGCGCTTGGAGAATCTTGCAGTCAATCCCAGTTGGCGAAACGCGATCTTATTCATGGATGGCGAAACGCCTCGGAGACGAAAATGCGCGACGCGCCGTTGGTCGCGCGAATGGCACAAACATGATTTGCATCGTGATTCCGTGTCACCGCGTGATTCGTGCCGATGGTACGCTTTGCGGTTATGGCGGCGGTTTGTGGCGCAAGAAATGGCTGCTGGATCACGAGCGCTACGCACGTAAAAGCGAGCAGTGAGACACAAGATGTGAAAAGTGGCTAATCACTTCTCACCTTCTAAGAAAAGCGCGCCCGGTTACATCGACCCATTATTTCTAGTCCGCAGGAAGCCGGGTGTGCCGGCACGAAAGATGTGTCGTTGGCTATCGGCGTGAGAGCGGGATTTGATAGATGCCGCGGCCGAAGGTCGCCGCCACGAGCTTGCGGTACCTGGGCAGGATCTGAAGCCCGCGCACGACGGTGCGGGGCAGGCCTTGTCCGAACAGCGCCCAGTTCATGCCCAGATCGGTCGAGAAAAAGACACCTCGGTCGGTGCCTGCATACAGGGTCGAATGCCGAAACCGCCAGTCGACCGCCAACGACAATATCTCGAGGTTTATTGG
>QHPC01000354.1 GCA_003218915.1 Verrucomicrobiota bacterium | reverse complement strand
TTGCTCCGCTTTAACGCCCTGGCTGTTCAACGCCTCATCGTTCCCATTGCAAACACCCTTTACTCCAAGCCCAAACGAGCCCTTCAATCAGGAGCAACAGGAAAACCAATATCGCGATAAACGCACCGACAGGCAAACCAGTGAAAGCCACTGCGAATGGGACCAGAAAAATCGCTTCTACATCAAATATGAGAAATATGATCGCGTACAAATAGTACTGTGAGCGGAATTGGATTTGTGCCTCACCAAGCGATTCGACGCCACATTCGTAAATCGCGTTTTTCTGCGGGCCTGGTTTTGGCGGTTGAAATATTCGCCGCCATAGCCAGGCGAGTGCCAACGGGATCAATGGAAAAACCAGCGCCACGCCAATGAAAATGACAATGAACAGGTAAGGATTCGGCTTCATCGGCTGCGATCAAATTCGCTCGGAAAGCACAGCTGCCAAGTCTATACTTTTAATGAACCCATTGTCATTCCGACCGAAGCGTAGCCGCGTCGAGGAATCTTTTGTGCCTGGCCTTGTGTGCTCAGCGCGCGTTTGCGAGGTCCCTCGCCGTCTGCGCAAGCTCGGGATGACGGAGTTGCGGCGCGCCGTTAGGCAATCGGTGCCAGAACCTACTCCTGCTCGCTCGACTTTCGACCGAACCAGCGTCGCTTCTTCGGTTGCGGTTCTTCCGCCGGGGCCGGCGCTTCGGCGGGTTTCTCTTCCTTCGCAACCGGCTCCTCTTGTTTCGGCGTCACCGTTTCTGATTCTGCTTTGGTTGGCTTGGCTTCAGCTTCTTTCCGCTTCGCTTTTTTCTCTTCCGCCGGCTTTTCCTCGACCACTACCGCCATATCAACCCACTCGATGAACGCCATGCGAGCGGAATCACTCTTGCGTTGGCCAAGCCTTACGATGCGCGTGTATCCACCATTGCGCTCCGCCGATCTCGGCGCGACGTCGTCAAACAATTTCTTCACGGCGCTCTTCTGGCGCAGCGTCGCCAGAGCAGTGCGACGAGCGTGAATCGAGCCGCTTTTTCCGAGAGTGACCATCCGTTCGGCAAGGGGACGAACTGCCTTCGCCTTCGCCAGCGTGGTTTTGATGCGTTGATGTTCAATCAAGGAACAAACCTGATTAGCCAGCAGCGCTTTGCGGTGCTCAGCAGTGCGACCCAGCTTGATTGTCTTTTTTTGATGTCTCATGACACAGCGAATGTGATTCTAGAGCGGATGCTTACTCTTCGCCAGCTGCTGCGCTCGGGCCGGCGCCATCGCTGCTCACCGGAGCATCCAAAAGACCGGGCTCGAATTTCATGCCCAGGCTCAAGCCGAGCTGTTGTAGCTTGTCCTTGATTTCATTCAACGATTTTTTGCCGAAATTACGATACTTCAGCATTTCGGCTTCTGTCTTTTGTGCAAGCTGACCTACAGAAGTGATGTTCGCGTTATTCAAGCAATTCGCCGCGCGCACGCTGAGCTCGATTTCGTTGACGCTCATGTTGAGCAGTTTCTTAAGCTTCAGGTTTTCTTCGCTCACGCCGGCAGGTGTCTGGTCAAACTCGATTATCTCTTCGTTAAAGTTCACGAACACGTCGAGGTGATGCCGCAAAATGGCCGAGGCCTGGAGCAACGCATCGTCCGGCGTCAACCGGCCGTCGGTCCAAACCTCAAGAATGAGCTTGTCGTAATCGGTACGCTGGCCGACACGAGTGTTTTCGACCGCATACTTGACGCGGGTAACCGGCGAAAAGATCGAGTCGATTGGAATGATACCGATCGGCTGGTCGGGACGCTTGTTTTCCTCGGCGTTGGCAAAACCGCGACCGACATGCACGTCGAGCTCGGCGTCGAATTTGTGCTTCTTGTCCAGAGTGCAGATGATCTGCTTGGGATTGAGCACTTCGTAACCCTGCACCACCTGAATGTCGCCGGCTGTCACTTCGCCCTCCTTATTTATGCTGAGCGCAAGCTTTTTGGGCTCGTGGTCGTCAGCTTTGAATTTCACCTTTTTGAGGTTGAGGACAATGTCGGTCACATCCTCTACCACGCTTGGTAGCGTAGCGAACTCATGTTGAGCGCCTGTGATTTTCACTGCAGTGATGGCAGCGCCTTCCAGAGAGGAAAGCAGGACGCGCCGGAGGGAATTCCCTACGGTGTGCCCATAGCCGGCCTCAAACGGCTCGGCAGTGAATTTGGCGTATGTATCTGTGGCTGTACTCTCGTCTTTCGAAAGAGTTTTCGGCATTTCAAAACGACCGTAACGGATTGGCATCTTATATTTTCGAATGTCGATTTTCGATTGGCGATTGAAGACCGAGACGGCGAAACAATCGAAATTCGA
>QHPC01000353.1 GCA_003218915.1 Verrucomicrobiota bacterium | reverse complement strand
TAAATCGAAATTCCTTCTCTTCGCCGGGTTCCCCCTGGCGAGTGCGGTTCCACGTCCAGCGACGGAAACCCAGGGACCAACGGCGTAATTACAAAACTCGCTGCGGAGTGTGGAATAAAAGCAAAATCCGCGATTTTGCAAGCGCCAAATACGGATTGGAGCTGGACTTTGCTGGGATCGTCGACACAATTCGCGCATGAAAATCATCGCGGCTTCCATCGCATCGGCGCTGCTCTTACTAACTTTACGCGGCGTAAGTGT
>QHPC01000132.1 GCA_003218915.1 Verrucomicrobiota bacterium | reverse complement strand
CGACCGAGAACCGCAGCTTGCTCAGAATACGATTCTGATCGTCGCGCAGTTCGAGCACATAATCGCCGGGCTCCTCGGTTGGCAGAGCGTAATGATAACCGTTTGCTGCCACCGAGATTTTTTCTGATTTGGCAGGGCGCTCTTTCAGGACTGACTCATAAACATAATTGCCATTTTCCTGCTTCTTCAGCACAGAAACATATTCCTGCGCGATGAGGTTCAGGCTGATGTTTTCGATTGCGATGCGGTTGAGTTGTGGATCGACTGCGACCAGATCGACTCCGCGCGGTTTGTTCATCTCGATGTAACGCAGATCCCCATCGGCTTTGTAGCCGATCACGTAAGGCAGGGCGGAAACCAGTGCGCCGACATCGCCGGTAACGCTCCTACCGCCTTCGCCTTCGAAGCCTTCCGCAATGAATCGCATCGAGTAAGTCGCGTCGGCGAACCGTTCGAGTTGCAAATCAAAGTCCGCGTGACCTTCGCCATCGGTTTTCTGTTCGCCGAGATCGACCGTTTGCTCCGTCCGAGATTTGTTTTCATCAAACAGCGGATCGAAGAAAGTGAAGTCGCGAAACTCCGGAAATGAAAATGCCGCCGGCTCGAGCTCAACCTTGCCTGTGACACGCCGATCCGTCGCGGGCGTGCCGTAAAGATTGGCCAGCGCAACAGACGCGTGCATTTCCTTGGGCTGAATCCAGCCGCGCGGCGCAGCTTTGGAAAGCTGCGTCTCGATTTTCATGCGATCGGGGAGAAACTCTTTCACCTGCGCCGTGGCGGAACCGAGCAAACTCGAGCGCTTGTTATTTTTGATCAGGTAAACGTTGAACGTGTAGAGGCCGGTCGGCGATTCATTGGCGGTTTGATAACTGAGTTCGGTAAAGCCAGTCTCCGGCAAAGTGAGTTTCTTCGTCTGCACCGGCAGATCGCGTGCATCCACCGCTTCGGTTTCAATGGGCAAACCCTTGAGGTTGCCGCCCCAGCTTCGCTGTTTCACTACCATGCCGATGTGAATTTCATCTCCAGGCCGGTAAACGCCGCGCTCGGTAAAAACGAACGCGTCCAGACCTTCCGGTGCGATGTTCTGCGCTCCTTCAATCTCGAAGCGCGAAAAATTCAGGACACGATCTTCGCGCGCGAACGGCATGAACGCGATGTCGTCGCCATTGCGCGCCACAAACGCCACCGGCGTTTTCTCGCGCTCGGATTTTTCAACAGAAGGGAAAGCGCAATGACCGTCTGCGCCCGTTTGGGCCGTCTGGATTGGCACGCCGTTCTTGCCCAGAATTTCCACTGTGGCCCCATTGATCGGTTGACCATTTTTGATCGACATCAAAAAAACGTCGCTGGTCCCGTCGGTATTTTTCTTGGTCAAAATTCCGATGTCGGTAACGAGCAAGAATCTGCTATCTCTGGCCGACCTTATCGGTTTCTTTTTCACCGGGTCCCAGCCGCGTGCGGTCAGAAAGAAAAGGCCGCGCTCGCTCCCGCCATCCGCTGGTTTGCGGAGATGCTCCGCGAAATCAAACGCCGAGTAATTCGCCTTCCATTTGTTTTCCAGCGCAATTGGCTGTTGCTCGATCGCAATTCGAGAGATGTTCTCCTTGTTGAAATACAGCGGCGCCCGGAATTCCGGGTCTTCGAACTTCCCTTCAGTCTGGCTAACGAGATGGTTGATTTGAGTGGTGGCGACGCGCGCGATTTCAAATTCGACCGCTGGCAAAGCGCGTGAACGGATCGACAATTTCCTGTCGCCGTTGAGCGCAAGCAGACCTCCTTGACCTTCGATCTGCACTTCGCGCGGAAGTTGCGGCACTGCGACGACGGCGTTGTAATCTTCAGCTAAAGGATAATCACCGAAGGCGCGCACTCCTTTTGCGACACGAATGTAGAGCTCGCCCTCCGATTCGACACGTATTTTAAAAGCATGTTGTCGATCCTGTGCCCTTTCCGAGGGAACGACCGTGAATTCAATTCGCCTGGCTTGCTCGAGCACATCATCCGGCACGTCGGTCGGACTTTGCCATTTCGACGCTTTATCAGATTCCGTCGTGTCATCTACTTCGTCCTCTTCCGATTCGGCGCTCTGCCTGTTTTCGTCAGTTTCGTTACTTTGATCGGCGGATCCCGAATCGGAACTTCCCGAATCGCTTTCTTCGGTCTTTTCAGCCTCACGCTTCGGCAGCAGCCGGATCTGAATGGCTTTAGCCAGCTCGCTGCTGCTGATGTCCGCCGTCGTGTTTAAAATCAGGACCTGCTCGGGTTCGCCATTCTTGTTTCGGGCGATATTTCCCTCGATGGATTTGATCTGAAATGCGGTCCCATTTGAAGGAATGAGAAGCTTTTGTTCGGCCGTGTCCCGAGTCAGGGCTCCGCCTTGCGCAGTCCGAACACCTTTGCCCAGCTCGAGCTTCATGAAATCTTCCTTGTCCGGCAGTGTCACGTTCGAGCTCCGCAAATACGCGATGCGCCGGTGCAATCCGTAAGTAAGCGTAAAATGCGGCGCCGGATCAGAGGGCGGAAACACAGCTGACCCGCCGATCATCTCTAGTTGGACATGTCGATCTAATTCACCGGGCTCGACTGCGTGCGTCAGTTCCAGTGTCGCAGTGACCTGCCGTTGGGTCGGATTAGCCGGGTCCTGATACAGTTCAAGTTGTTTGATCGCGATTTGGAACGGCGGCGTCTGGAACTCGTAAGTCAATCGCTCCAACTTGATGTGCGGTGGAAAAAATTTCTTGTCGAAGATGACCCTAAATTTTTGGTCGGCCGGCCAGTCCTCAGTTGGTTTGAAGAATAAATGTTTGTCGTTAGCCCACATCCATTTACCGGCTAACGGAGGATCGAGCCGGACGCCCTGCAGAGATGTTTTATCTTTATCTTCCAGGCGCGCCGCGGAATCGCTGAATCGAATATCAAGCGTTGGAAAAGTCAGGTCTTTCTCCAACTTCGTTACGGGAACCGCCTCAATGATAACGCTTACGTAACGCGGCTTGGGTCGATGTTGGTACCAATGCAGCGTCCAGGCCGTCCCGCATGCGAGCAGAACGATGGCGATGACTCCCGAAGCCGTGATCAGTGGATGTGCGCGATTGAAATTGGAGAAGGCGGCGCCGCTTCGTGAAAGCCAGCGCGGCGGGCTCCATTGTAGCCAGCCGAAGACCGCGACAGCGATCTTCTTTAGAAACTTGAAAAGAAGCAGAAACGGCCGGGCGGCCAACTGAAGTGATCGGGTGAGGAGGGTGCTTGTATTCATAAGGAGGATACGTGAGTTCAGCAGGAATCTTTCAGAAAATCGATCGTATTGTGCTTGCGGGCAGAACTGCGTTGTGTCCTGTCTCGGAGATAACTAGGCATTTGCGGCTGCGAATTTTGGCTGCGCGCAAGGCGTGAGGAGGAAGCATATCCGCGATCGATCTGTGACCGACGAGCAACGCAGCACGCGGGCAAAAGGCGCAGCCGCCCGGAGGGTTGAGCCGGAAAAGGCCTTGCGGCGGCGTTGCGGCTCGGTCACAGCCCCATTTTTGGGATGCTCCCTCGCCGCGTCTTGCCGGAAGGCCATTTCCGACTCAACAAATGTCTAGTTATCTCCGAGACAGGACACTAAAAGATAGATATGGAGAACAGTGGGTTGATTGCCACGCGCCGCAGCCTGGTCGATCGCTTGGCCAACTGGGACGATCAACGGCGTTGGCAGGAGTTTTTCGACACTTATTGGAAACTGATCTACTCGGCGGCGCGAAAATCCGGCCTGGCCGACGCCGAAGCGCAGGAAGTCGTTCAGGAAACAGTCATCACCGTGGCCAAGAACATCGATAGGTTGAAATACGATCCGGCAGTCGGCTCGTTCAAAGGCTGGCTCTTACAAATCACCAGGTGGCGCGTCGCCGATCAATTCCGCAAACGTGAACCGGAAGGTGCGAAACGCACGCATTTGCAGGACGACAGTTTCACGGCAACGATCGACCGCGTCCCTGATTCGAGGATTGTCGATCTTGACGCGGTCTGGGAAACGGAGTGGAAAGACAATTTATTGGAAGCCGCGATCGCGCGCGTGAAGAGGAAAGTCGATCCAAAACAGTTTCAAATTTTTGATTGTTACGTGCGCAAAGAATGGCCGGCGCAAAAAGTTGCCGAACGACTCCGAGTCAGTGTCGGCCAAGTCTATCTTGCGCGGCACCGCGTGGCGGCGGTCCTGAAAAGGGAGATTAAGACGCTGGAAAAGATCGATCGCTGATCGGTTCCCTGGAATTGCCTCGCGGTCGCGCCTTGTGTAAAATCGGGCATTCCCCGCGAAGTCACTGCTCAGATCCCGATTATCCCTGATCACGAATTGCTACGTGTGATCGGCCGCGGCGGTTACGGGGAGATTTGGCTGGCGCGGACGGTGACCGGTGCATTTCGCGCGGTGAAAGTTGTGTACCGCAGCACGTTTGAAACCGAGCGGACCTTTCTAAGGGAGTTCGAGGGCATGTCCGCATTCGAACCCATCTCACGCGCACACGATGGGTTTGTTGACATTCTTCACGTCGGCCGGACTGCAGATTATCTCTATTACAGCATGGAGCTAGCCGACGATCATTTGGCTGGCCGCAAGATCGACATCGTCAATTACGAACCGCGCACCTTGAAAAGTGATCTTGCGCGGCATGAATGTCTCCCCGCTGATGAATCGATTCGCCTGGGGCTCTCATTAACGAAAGCGCTCGAGGCGTTGCACGCGCGCGGGTTAACGCATCGCGACATCAAGCCATCGAACATCATTTTCATCGAGGGCGCGCCGAAGCTTGCCGACATCGGATTAGTGGCTGCTAGCGGGCAGCAATCATTCGTTGGAACGGAAGGTTACGTGCCGCCGGAAGGCCCGGGCACCCCGCGCGCAGACATTTACAGTCTGGGCAAACTTCTTTACGAGATTTGCACGGGAAAAGACCGGCTTGATTTTCCAGAGATCGATTCACAATTGAGCACTCGGCCGGATCGGGAGCAGCTGTTGCAACTCAATCGAGTGCTCATAAAAGCGTGTGCGAATGACCCGAAAAAGCGTTACGGATCGGCTGAGGCAATGCATCGCGATCTCGCGGCGCTCGAGGGCGGCGAGCCTCGGAAAAAATCGCGCCCGAAAATCCTATTTGCCATGATGTTCGTTCTGGCGCTGGCAGTCGCGGGTATTTGGTTCTGGCTGGAGCGCGAATCTCGCAGCAGCGGGATCGATCTACACCTGACGATTCAAACCGCTCCGGCCGGGGCTCTCGTCGTGTTAGGCGATCACGCGCAGAAGAGTCCGGCGATATTCGAAGATCTCGAGCCGCGCAAATACAAGCTGCGAATCATGGCTCCGGGGTATGATCCGCTGGAAACGAACCTCGATTTAAGCAGCAAACGCCCGGCTGACTTGCCTGTCTTTCATCTCGTGCGGAGTAAAGGGGCGCTGCAAATCAAATCTGAACCAACTGGCGCGCAGTTCTCACTCCGAAGCGAAGACGGTCAGGTTACGCGCGAAGGCGTGGCACCGCAGTCAATTGTTGATCTTCCGACGGGAAAATATTCGCTGATGGCGCATCGGGGCGATTGGTGGATGCAAGGCGAAGTCGAAGTACAACGGGGCGAGACAACGAACAAGTCATTTGCCTTTGTCAGTGCGATCACCAACGTCACGAGCGAGCCGAGCGGCGCCGAAATTTTTGTAGACGGAAAATCGCGTGGCCGCACGCCGCTGCGCCTGGAATTACCGTCGCGCCCGCACGAACTGCTGGCGCATCTCGACGGATGGCCTGACGAACGGCAAAGAATCGACGCTGACGCGCAGCGCGAAAACACCGCCCACTTTGTCTTTGCGAATGGCAGCGTCAAGATCACCAGCGCGCCGGGAGGCGCGACCGTCATAGCGAACGGGAAAGAGTTTGGGCAAACACCGCTGGCGATCGAGGAAGTAAAACCGGGCAATGCGGCTTACGAGCTGCGGCTCGCTGGTTACAAAGCGACTTCCGTCAGTGGCAAAGTGGAACCGCAACAGCAGACGTTTTTGGCGGCCCGCCTGGAAAAGAGCGCCGGTCCCGCTTCCGGGCAGCCGTTTACCAATTCGCTGGAGATGAAATTCGTTCCCCTCGGCAACGTTCACATGTCGGCGTGGGAAACGCGGGTGCAAGATTACCAAGCTTTTTGCCGTGCGACCGGACGGCGTTATGAGCCCGCCGACTTTCCGCAGACAGCAACTCATCCGGTCGTGAAAGTAAACTGGTTCGACGCGATGGCATTTTGCAAATGGCTGACCGACAAGGAGCGTGAGGAGAATTTAATTGAAGATCAACAAGCCTACCGTCTCCCTAGCGATCTCGAGTGGAGCGTGGCAGTTGGCCTGGTTAACGAGAGTGGTGCTACGCCACAGGCGCGCGACGGTAAAATCAAGAATGAGTTTCCCTGGGGAAAACAATGGCCCCCGCCCAACGACGCGGGAAATTATTCCGCAGCCTTAGGGCATCGGCGCGGCGCAACGATGCCGGTAGGAAGTTTTAGACCGAATTCGTTGGGCTTGTATGATCTTGGCGGAAACGTGTGGGAATGGTGCGGCGACACCTATAAGGGCGATAGCGTTGTAACTGGCCGCGATTGGGGCGTGCTGCGCGGCGGTTCCTGGGCGACGAGCAATCGCCTGGAGATGCAATCCTCGTATCGAAACGTGATCGATCGGAATGATCGCGACGTAATTTACGGATTTCGCTGCGTCCTGGGGCCGCAGCCCGAGAACAAGACCGACAACTAGTAATTTCTACCGGCTCCGATTGGCGGCATTGACAATCCCAGGCCGCGGATCACGGAACAGTTTGTAAAGCTGGCGTCTCCGCCGGCAGATATGGTGCTATTATGATTTTCGCGCCCTCGCTACGCGGCAGTGGCGGCAGCGCGTTTCCGCGCGTTTGCGTCGAGAATACGCTTGCGCAAGCGAAGCGATTTTGGCGTTGCTTCCACGTATTCATCTGTATCGATGTATTCGATGGCGCGCTCCAAGGTCATCCGCAGTGGCGCTTCCAGTTGAATTCCCTTGCCTTCGCCCTGGCTGCGCATGTTGGTAAGGTGCTTTTCCCTGCACGGATTGACTGGCAAGTCCTCCGGGCGCGCGTTTTCGCCTATTATCATTCCCTCGTAGATGTCCTCTTGCGGCCCAATGAAAAGCCGGCCGCGCTCTTGAATACTGTTGAGGGCGTAAGCAGTGCTGATCCCGGATTCCATCGACACCATCACACCACGACCGCGTCCACCGATTTCGCCTTTGAACGGCGCGTATTCGCGAAAAAGGTGACTCATCAATCCTTGTCCGCGAGTCAGGTTTACCAGATCGGTCTCGAATCCAATCAAGCCGCGCGTCGGGATCACCGCTTCGATTGATACACGCGAGGCGTGATGATCCATGCCGAGAATCTCGCCTTTGCGATTAGCGATAGATTGCAGGATGTCACCGAGATTTTCATTCGGTAAATCGACATACAGATTTTCAAGTGGCTCGAGCAGGGCAGCATCCGCAGCCCGCGTAAAAATCACTTCGGGCCGCGAGACCATCAGTTCATAGCCTTCGCGGCGCATCTGCTCCACCAGGATTGCGATTTGCATTTCGCCGCGCGCGTTGATCTCAAATGCGCCTGCGGTATCGGTGTCGTTGACCTGCAGCGAAACGTTGCCGCGCGTCTCTCGGAGCAAACGCTCCCGAAGATGCCGCGCAGTCACAAATTTTCCGTCGCGCCCAGCAAACGGCGAATCGTTAACGAGGATGCGCATGCGAATTGTTGGCGGATCGATATCGACGAACTGAAGTGGCGCGCGTTCCTCGCAATCGGTTAGCGTTTCGCCGATGAAAATATCCTCGAAACCGGTTAGCCCAACGATATCGCCGGCGTTCGCGTGCTTGATTTCAACCTGCTCTAATCCCTCGTGGGTGAACAGGGCGGTGACAGTAGCGCGTTCGCGGCGGCCGTCGCGGTGAATGCAGACCATTGAATCGCCGACGGCGACGCGACCGCTTACGATGCGCCCCAGCCCAATTCTCCCAAGGTAATCGCTGTAATCGAGGTTCGATACGAGCATTTGGAAAAATGGTTCGGTTGAAATTTTCGGCGGCGGCACATGTTGTACAATTGCTTCGAAAAGCGGCGTCATGTCTTGATTATTTTCGTGCAGCTCGCGCATGGCAAAGCCGTTCTTTGCGCTGGCGTAGACGATTGGGAAGTCGAGTTGTTCGTCGGTGGCCTTCAACTCCACAAACAGATCGAATACGAGATCGAGGACCTTGTGTGGACGCGCATTTTCCCTGTCGATCTTGTTAATGACGACTACGGGCTTGAGTTTGTTTTCCATCGCCTTGCGCAAAACAAAGCGCGTTTGCGCCTGCGGTCCGTCATGGGCATCGACGACTAACAGCACGCCGTCCACCATTTTCATGATCCGCTCGACTTCGCCGCCGAAATCGGCGTGGCCGGGCGTATCGACGATGTTGATGAGGTAACCTTTCCACTGAAAAGACGCGTTCTTGGCACGAATTGTAATTCCTTTTTCGCGCTCCAAATCCATCGAATCCATTACGCGCTCCTGGATCTTTTGATTGGAACGGAACGTACCGGATTGTCGCAGCAATTGATCGACAAGTGTGGTCTTGCCGTGATCAACGTGCGCAATGATGGCGATATTACGGATTTTTTCCATGGAAGGGTCTCTCCCGCGCGGAAGAGCTGCGAAACTTACGAGGGATAACCGCAGAGTCAAACATCAACGTCAGGAATATGCCGGAAATCGATCTGCAGTCGCCAGAACACGCCGGGCAAGTGGAAGATTCGCGCGGTCACTCGCATCGGCGGTGCCGAAGAAGCCATCATTTGGGATCGCCAGAAACGGGCGATCCCAAATCGCTTTAGCAGGGATACCGCTCTCTCGCGGCCGGCTGTTAGCAACTCCTATTGACCGGGTAACTTGAAGCTGCCGATGCGCGTCTGCCAAGGCGCAGTTGTTCCAGGCGGAGGCAATGGCGGAGTCGGCGTGGGGAGAGGCAGTCCGCTTACCTGATAGTACTCGTTGACATACCAGAACGTGGAGTCGTCGCTGGGATCGACTGTCATGTCCGTGTAATCGCCCCATCGGGAGTTGGTAGTTGTCTGCACACCTGCGCCGTTTATGATAGTGCCTTCGCCCAGAGTCATCTGGCCAAGCGGGTCGCCAGCGAGCCTGCCAGTGTATCGGATACCAGGAAACACGTTGGTGCCATTCACCACGCTATAGCCAAGAGCCATGTTCCCGTTCTTGTCCTGAGCGATGCTTCCCATCCAGCGATGGACACCATCGTTTGGCGCATACGTTCCTTGCTGATAAACGGAGTAGCTGCCGCCCGTGCGCCGGATCTCGTACCAGCGCGCGCCAGCGACACCGGGCAGCGCCTCTACTGACTGGTTAGTCACCAGCGATTCGTACGGGCCGAAGTTGCGGTAAGCGAGGCGGAACGTCGGCCGCTGGCGGTATGAGAGGATGTCCAGGTATTGAGCAGGGTTGACGATTCCTGGCTGCGGCAGACAGTCGCGGCTCGTTGGGGCGCAGGGGAAGATCGAGTCGAAGCTGGCCACTGGAAGTTGCGTCTTGAGGACGATGGATGCCTCAGGATTAGCCTTCCACTTTATTCTGAGCTCCCAGATGTTGAGCGCGTCGAACGTTGCCCCATAAGAGGCGTTATCGTCCTGTGTACCGACAATCGGAACTGGAGCGTCCTCTTTGGGCTGACGTGTGCCGTCGATGTCGGCCGGAAGCAGGCCATCACCGACCAACGGCAACATTCCGGGGGCATTCCCATCCAGGAAGAAGTGGACTGCGCGCGCGTTCGGATTTCCGTCGATCATTTTGTTCTTTTCCAAGGCATATACGCTGATGCCGTACTCGGTCGTCGGCCCGAAATCGCGCGAAGTGAGCACGTACGATTTTTTCCACACTCCGTACTTAGGATAGTCAGGGAAGTAGAAGATGCCGTTGAACGTGGTCTCGAACGCATACCGGAAGTATGTGCCGGTCGGATCGCCCGTCGTAGAGATCGCGACGCAGTTCCAAAAAGGTTTAGTCGGGTCGGAGAGGCCGCTCGTTGTGAACTGACTCAGAAGCCAGCGATCCTCGAGTTGATCGTACAGCACGACCGGATCGCCCGAAGGGTCGGTGCAATCTGGGACGGCAAAGCCCGCCCAGAGCGAACCAGTGTCTATCGGGCCTAACAGTAAGTTGCCGGCCTTGTCATACACGCCAAAGACGAGATTGATGATCTCGACATAATTGTTCGGTCCAACTTCGCCATTTGGGTCCGGCGGGTTCACGCGGAAACCGAAGACGTTGAAGTTGTCTTGATTCGACAACCCTTCGAAGGTTAGCAACGGAGCGGGGATGCTCGGCGTCGGGCTGAACAGCTGTAATGCTCCCTCGCAATCCGCGGCATATTGCGGAGAGCAGGCGATACATCGAAAGCCACCGCTGTGGAGAATTGTGGAGTTAGGGGCTGCGGGCGACCGGTCCGCTGAGCAGCAGCGCGTGGCGATACCGTCATGAAGGCCAGCGCTAGCGCGGCCACGACAAGGAGAACGGCAGTTAGAATACGGACGTGTGCAAATGCACGAGTCTTACTGATTCGACGAAGAGTTTTCATATGTTTTTTAGCTGAGGTTGGAGTTTTTGTTTCCCTACACGTTCCCCAAGGAACGATTTTGTTGTCGTCATGAAAAAAAGGTCAAGCCTTTTAACCTTATATTTTTGTAATGCAGACAACGCCAGGTGTGAGCCATCCAGAGCCATGACTCTTGAGGATTATCAATGGAACCCGAACGGCTTCGGGGTCGATAATCGCACTGACCTATGAAGCGGGTTCGAGCGCGGCTGCGCGGCGTACAGGCTCGACCCATTTGCCATGCTCGCGGATTAAATCTTTCAGCCGATCGACTGCTTCCACTTCGGGAATATTGAATTTCACCGCTGTTTTGCCGACATAAAGATTCACCTTGCCCGGGGCGCCGCCAACATAACCGAAATCGGCGTCAGCCATTTCGCCTGGCCCG
This sequence comes from Verrucomicrobiota bacterium, assembly GCA_003218915.1. Lineage (GTDB taxonomy): Bacteria > Verrucomicrobiota > Verrucomicrobiia > Chthoniobacterales > UBA10450 > Udaeobacter. Next base: position 1,256 of record QHPC01000132.1, on the reverse strand, counting down.
TTTACGATGCAACCCATGATCGCGATCTTCACGCCTTTGAGATGCGAAGTCGCCTCCTTGATCTTCGCCGTCGTTGTTTGCAAGTTGAATAAGGTTCGTCCACAAGAAGGGCAGGCGACATAGTCGGTTTTGAAAATCCGCGATCCGGCTGCCTGAAGAATGTTGTAACTCAAGCGCAACGCCTGGCCGGGGGCTTCCTCGCCCCGCACGAAAATCGCGTCACCAATTCCATCGCATAACAGGGAGCCAATGTTTGTCGCTGCGGTGAGCAACGTCGTGAGAAAATCCACACTCCGCGATCGGCAATCGAAAACATCCTTCAACAAAATCGGATGCCGAGGGTGTAATCGCGCCGCCAGCAATCGAAACGCCGGAATCGCCGCAAAATCGACATCGTCTCTGACGGTGACAAATTGCGGGCTTTGTTCCGCATTCAATTTCGCAATCGCGGCATCATCGCGTGGATCGACGTCGGCAACTCTTGCGTTTTCATAAATAATTTCCGGCTGGTAATCGCCCATCTTGTCTATCTTGTGCGCGATTTTGTCGAAGTTAGCTTGCCTAACGACTACCCGAATCAATTCTGCACCGCCGAGTTTGACTCGTTGGCCGGGATCGCCGACCCCGACTACAGCAATTGTCTCTGTCGCGCGCCGTTGATACGAATACGGATCAAAAGACAATTGAGCGTTGAGTGTTGGACCCTGGGCGTCGGAAGTTTTCTTGATGTTCTCAACCAAGGCTGTCGCTACCGGTATTTCATGCGGGCTGTCCTCGGTAAGGGACACACGAATCGTGTCCCCGATTCCATCAGCGAGCAGCGTTCCAATTCCGATTGCGCTTTTGATTCGTGCGTCTTCGCCTTCGCCTGCTTCGGTCACGCCGAGATGCAGTGGATAATTCCAGTCCGGGCCGAGTTCGTTTAACCGCGCGACGAGCAACCGATACGCCGCAATCATGATCTTCGGATTACTCGCTTTCATCGAGAAAATGAAATCGTGATATTCCAAGTCGCGCGCGATCCGGGCGAACTCGAGCGCGCTTTCCACCATCCCCAGCGGCGTGTCGCCGTAACGATTCAGGATGCGGTCGGAAAGGGAGCCGTGATTTGTGCCGATGCGCATGGCGATACCGCGCTTCTTGCACAGTTCGACCAGCGGTGAAAACCGTTCGCGAATCCGATTCAATTCTGCGGCGTACTGTTCATCGGTGTACTCGCGAATGACGAATTTCTTGGAATCTGCGTAGTTGCCTGG
>QHPC01000131.1 GCA_003218915.1 Verrucomicrobiota bacterium | reverse complement strand
TGGAGACGAAAACTCTACCTGGGCGACAGCGTCAGGGAGGCATTATCGCTGCCCTTGGCCATGCGCAGGTTTTCCTCGGCTTCAGGAAAATCTGGATGCAGACGTAACGCTTCTTCGAACTGTGCGATCGCGCTGGGAATGTTGCCCTCGCGCATAAAAATTTTTTCCAGGTAATTATGCGGCTGCGCAAGTTTTGGATCGAGCCACAGGCTCGGCTTTCCCGCGGCTGCTGGCGCAGCGGAACCGTTTCCGGACTCGAGAACGCGGTAACGTGCTGCATGCCGGGGAGCAGTTTTCTTTAAACTGCGGGGAAAATCAATCCTGAGTTCGATGAAAAAAGGCGGCGCGCTCACGGCTCATGCTCGTAATCGTGTTCGTGATCGATTAAGTAAGGTTCGATTACCATCACGAGCATGAGCACGAGTAACAAGCCACGCATCGGGATTACGCTTGGCGATTGCGCAGGAATCGGCCCGGAAATTGTCGATCTCGCTCTGAACTCCAATCGCATTACGCTCGACGCTGAATGCAAAGTCATCGGTAAAAATCCCGGTTCTCGGCCAGGAAATCCTACCGCCGAAACTGCGCGCGCTGCCGCGGCGGCATTGGAAGAAGCGATCACACTCGCGCGGCGCGGTGAGTTCGATGCAATCGTAACCGGACCCGTTCACAAAGCCCGGATGTACGAAGTGGGCTTCAAGTTTCCAGGGCAAACGGAATTTTTTGCCGAGCGCTGTGGCGTCAAAAATTTCGCGATGTGTCTGACAGGCAGAAAAATCACGGTCGCGCTTGCCACAGCGCACGTTCCGTTGCGCGAGGCCGCGAGCGCGCTCAAGCAATCGGAGATTGTCCGAGTCGGCCTGTTACTTTCGGATTTCCTTGCTTCACGATCAGTAAGCTCGCCGCGCATCGCCGTTGCCGGATTGAATCCGCATGCTGGCGAATCCGGCAAACTTGGCCGAGAAGAAATCGAAATCATTGCCCCGGCAGTCGCGGAGCTAAATCGATTACTTCTCACTTCTCACCAATCACAAGCTGTTTTTACAGGCCCCCACTCTCCCGACACAGTTTTTCACCGTGCGATTGAAGGCGAATTCGATGCGGTACTCTGCATGTATCACGATCAAGGTTTGATCCCGCTGAAACTTCACGCCTTTTACCAAGGTGTGAATGTGACGCTTGGCCTTCCTTTTCCTCGCACCAGTCCCGATCACGGCACTGCGTTTGAAATTGCCGGCAAAGGAATCGCCCGTCCCGACAGCATCATCGCGGCGATCAATCTCGCCGCGGAACTTGCAGGCGCAAAACTGTAGCAAATCCCGCTCTTGCTCTTACTCATGCTCATGCTCGATTGCAGGAAACTCGATCGCGATTACGAACATGAGCACCGGAAAGATCGAAAAGTACGTTTCGGTTTTTAACATCGGACTACAGAACACGTTCGTTTATCGCTGGAATTATTTTCTGCGAGCGCTCTTTGCGCTGATTCCGCTGGCCGGCACCGTGTTCCTCTGGAGCGCAGTGTTCAAGGAGCGCGGCGGCGGACTACACGGCTACGACTACGGCTCGATGATTTATTACTATTTGCTCACTATCCTGGTGAGCAATCTGGTCACCCCAACGGAGGATGAATGGCAGATCGCTGCCGATATTCGTGAAGGCCAGATCAATGCGCTTTTGACCAAGCCGATGAGTTACCTCGCGTACCGGTTCAGTATTTTTTTAAGCGGCCGCCTCGTTTACACGTTTGTCACTCTACCGCCGATTGCGCTGATCTTTATTTATTTCCGCGACTACATCGTGCTGCCTGCCGATCCGCTGGTCTATGTGTTTGCCACGGTGTCGATGTTCATGGCTGCGTTTATTCAATTCTTTATCACTTACAGCCTTGCGATGATGGCGTTTTGGATTCTGGAAATCTCGACAATCGTTTTCATCGTTTATTCGTTCGAATATTTCCTGGGCGGCCAGATGTTTCCTATCGACATTATGCCATCCGCCGTGCAAGCGGTGATGAAATGGCTGCCGTTTTATTACGAGCTGTTTTGTCCGATTGCGATCTTTCTCGGCCGATTGAAAGGGGCTGAACTTGTCCAAGCGCTGACGATCCAGACTGGTTGGCTGTTCCTCGCGTGGGCTTGGGCAAACTTCATGTGGAGACGCGGCCTAGGCCATTACCAGGCCGTCGGCGGATAGCCGCTTCGAATTTGTCTTCAGATTCCCGAACTCGTACGCCTCATTGCTTCGCGTCGTTGGGCGCGGGCGAAGCGGCCAGTTTCTCAAAGCGCGGATCCTTCCGGAGTGGATCAAACATCGGATCGAGCCGAAGCAACGCAGGCGTGATCGGCGCGTTGGAAGCGAGTGGACCAGTGGATGGTATCGACAGTAGTTTTTGCAACGCAGCAACGGCGCGATCGAACTCTCCCGTCCCTGTCGCTACCCGGGCGAGAATCTCGATCGGAATGGGGCCGTGCAATGCGTCCTTCTCAAGGGGAATGATACGTTGAGCGCTTTCGGCCAGAGCCAATGCCGCCGATTTGTCGCCAAGACACATACAGACCAACGCGAGATCTCCAATTACTACGAAATTTTCAGGCTGCTCTTTGAGAAAGGATTCCAATTCGCCGCGCGCCTGTCGCCAGGCCTCCTGCGCAGCCGCATGGTCGCCCCCAACCTCTTGCGCCCAGCCCAGCCAAAAGCGAAGTTCACCGTTGTAATAGCCCAATGCTGGGTCAGGCTTGGTCAGTATTTCCTTTAGCCTTGGAATAATTTGTTCGGGATGGCGCTCCAGGATTGCCTGGTAAACCTGCGTTTCCAAGGCGCCGGGGTTGTTAGCCGCCGGATGCAGCAGAGCTAAGAGCATCGCAGCCTGCGGCAGGTCTCCCTCGGCTTGGGCGATGGACGCTTTTTGTACCAACGTGTCCAAGTCGTCGGGTACGATATCCAGAACTTGATCCAGCTTTCGCAGCGCTTCTGGAAAACGACGAAGGCAGATATAGGATTGTGCATGCTGCGTGAGCAACGAAACGTTGCGCGGGTCGAGCCGCTCAGCTTCATTGAAGTACGACTCGCTTCGGTCCCACTGATTTCTCCTGCGTTCGAGGTACGCGAGCGATTCGGGAATTCGGCTGTTGCTGGGCAACGCCTGACGGGCCTGCTCGAGGTAGCGCCCGGCAGTGTCGTAATCCTTCAAGCACGCATAGCGATAGTACCCCATCGCCATCAGAGCCTCGCCGAGATTTGGTTGAAGGGTAAGCGCGGTTTCAGCCGCCTGCCGTGCTTCTTCGCGAAGCGCGGTCGTCGGCTGCAGAGTCAATTGGAGATAGCCACGGGCGTCCACGTATGAAAGCAGCGCCCAGGCGAGTGCAAATTTCGGGTCCAACCGCACAGCTTCTCTGAGATATTTTTGCGCGCCAAGAGAGTTCGCGGGAGTCGTCGCTGTCTTGAGATTGTACGCCAGACCTCGCAAATAAGCGTCGTAAGCTTCCATGTTCTCCGTCGGTTTCGCGGCGATCACCTGCTGTTCGCGACCGGTGAGATGCACGCGCAATTGCTCGGCGATAGCTCTAGCCACTTCGCTCTCGACGAAAAAGACGTCGATCACCTTTCGATCAAAGGTATCGGCCCAGAGATGCGAATCAGTGGCTGCTTTGATCAGCTGCACGTTTACGCGCACGGAGTCCCCACTCTTCTGCACGCTTCCTTCCAAGATGTTGGCAACTCCAAGTTGTTTAGCGATTTCAGGTAAGTTCTTAGGGGCGCTTTTGTAATGTTGCGTCGATGTGCGCGAGATTACTTTTAGATCGGCGATCTTGGACAGGCGCGTCAGAATCTCATCCTGGATCCCTTCCGCAAAGTAAGCATTGGCTTTATCTTCACTCAGATTCTCAAATGGAAGCACCGCAATGCTTTTTTCCGGCGCAGTCAGTGTCATTTGCGCGCGATGACGCGAAAATAGCGCGATACCGCCGACGATTGCTGCGACTGTGAGTAACGCTGTGGTTATCGCTGCCCAGCGCATTCGTGTCCGGCGTTTCTGCGCAGCCAATTTCAGCGGCACCTTAGGATTGCCGAATTGATCGGCATACAAATTCACTATCCCGACACGCACCGCATGTTTTACTTCGCACGAACCCAGATCGTGCAAGCGCGGTCGCCATTTCTCGTATGCCTCGAGGTCCTCGGCGACACGCTTCGAAAGCAGAATATGGCCTGCATCGCCGCAATCCATCACCCGTTTGGCCATGTTTATCCCAGTACCTGTGAGATTGGCTCGTTCGTTGACGTCGATCACGCCGCTAACTGGCCCGCTGTGAATTCCCATCCGAAGTAGCAGTCGTGGATGTTGTTTGAGTGAGCGGCTAATCTCCACGGCGCATTGCACAGGCGCTTCCGGGCTCGTGTAAAATATCAGCGCCATCCCGTCGCCTGTCGGGATTTTAAGCAAACGGTCTCCGGCTTCGGCTCGCTGAAACTGCTCCGATGCGCGAACAACTCCGTTTAGCTTCTCAACCGCCGCATGCTGGTCGTCAATGGAAAGCCTCGAGTAACCAACAATGTCGATGAATAGGACGTGCCCTATTTCGAGTTGGATTTCAGTGGCCATAACACGTCTCGCACAGGGATCGCGCCAGCAATATGATCTCGACTCACCCGTGATAGTCGAGAGCAAACCCGAAATGCAAAGTCCGCTCGCCTGTCGCTCAGCTAAGTCTTCGATGCTTCAGCGAATACTCATGCGGCTAAGCACTTGTTGCGCAGTAAAGCCACGGTTGCGGGACATGAGCGGGTTGAACGTTCGGCGTTTTCATCCGAAATAGCACGCAGTCATGGCACGACTTCACGAATATCAAGGCAAAGCTATTCTTGCAGCTAATGGATTCAAAATCCCACGTGGCTCCTCGGCTCGAACGGCTGAGGAAGCTGTCGCGGCAGGGGTGGAGCTAGGCGGCGACATCGTCATCAAGGTCCAGGCGTGGACGACGGGTCGCGCCGGCATTGGTGGTGTGGCGTTCGCGAAAAAGCCGGATGAAGTTCGTGCGCACACTACGCGAATGCTGGCGATGAAAGTCGGACAGTTTCCAGTCGAAGCCGTGCTGGTTGAGGAAAAGATCGACATCGACCGGGAGTTTTTTCTTTCGTTTGCCATTGATGACGCCGCCCGCGCGCCAATGATCATCTTCGCGGTCGGCGGCGGAAGCGGAATTGAAGAACGCGCGGCCTCGACACGCCGCATCCCGTGCGATGTCGATCAAGGCCCTGTGGATTCAGCGGTGAATGAAGCCGTTGCTTCGAGTGGGCTTTCGCCGAAGCAGGCGGCGCAACTCGCCGAATCGATCCGCAAGTTGTTTGCCGCCGCACGCAGCGTCGAAGCGCGGTCGCTGGAAATCAACCCGCTTGCATTGACCAGGAGCGGCCAGTTCGTCGCCGCCGATTGCCGAATCACAATTGATGATTACGCCGTGGCGCGTCACCCTGAGCTCGGAATAGAAATCGCGCGCGAGTTCGATCATCCACCGACTGCTCTGGAACGTGTGGCCTACGCTGTCGAACAAAGCGATCATCGCGGCACATTTTATTTCGCACAATTGGCGACGGCCGCTCCGAAAGGTTCCAAAGGTCTCGTCGGTTTTCATGGCGCCGGCGGCGGCGGATCTATGATGTCCATGGACGCGATCGTGAATGCGGGCTTCACCATCGCTAATTTCACCGATACCAGCGGTAATCCGTCCGCATCCAAGGTTTATCGCGCTGCGCGAATCATTTTGGCTCAGCCCGGCTTGGTGGGTTATTTCGGTTCGGGTTCCGGCGTAGCAAGCCAGGAGCAATATTGGTCGGCGTATGGGTTGGCTAAAGCTTTTTGGGAACTGGATCTTGATATTCCCGCGGTGATCCGTCTGGGTGGAAACACAGAAGATCGCGCGGTGGACATCTTACATCGCATGTCCAAGCTACTTCGCGCACCGGTCGAGGGTTATCGCAAAACCGACACGCCCGCCGTGATCGCCGCACGCTTTGCTGAACTTGTCGAGAGCGCCAGCGGCAGAAAATGGAAGCCGCGCATCCCACGTGCACCCAGGTTCACCAAAGATTCACCAACGATTGCTTTTCCCGTGAAAAACGGCCGCCTTTGGATTGAGACTGTGCAATGGCCACAAATTCGCAGTGCTATCGAAACATATTCCGGCGGATTGATTGTCGATCGAGAGGGCGTGCCCGCTCCATCGCTACCCGACGAAGAATTCGCCACTAAAGATTCCGAATTACTCGCGTGCGACGTCGAGTGTCGCCTTGCTGAAGTCGAAGGTTTCTACCTGGAACTCGATATTCCGGGATTGGACGAACTGATTACGCATAACAAGAGGTCTCGATTGACCGGTTAGATTTGTATCGCTACCATTCAAAAAATGGCATCACTTGGGTTCACGTATTGGCAAGATGGAGAGATGTGGCTCGGATATTTGGATCAGTATCCCGATTATATGACGCAGGGAACTTCACTTGACGATTTAAAAGAACATCTGCTCGATCTGTATAAAGATTTATCTTCTGGAGCGATCCCCAACGTTCGCCAGCACTCCGAGCTTGAGCTGGCGTGAAGCGACGCGAGCTCATTAAGAAAATCCAAGAGGAGGGCGCAGTTCTCGTCCGACATGGCGGGAAGCACGATTGGTATCAGAATCCCAGGACAAAAGTTTGTCAGCCTGTGCCGCGGCACAACGAAATCAAGGAATACCTCGCTCGGCATATCCTGCGAAAGCTTTCGTCGAAGCAATAGTAATGACCCTATCCAGCGACCCCCGAGGCTTGAGGCAATTTTTCACCTAAAAGATCTAACAGTTCTAAATGGCAATTCTAATCGACGAGAAAAAGCGGGTTCTGGTGCAAGGTATCACTGGGCGCGAAGGGCGGGCACGGACGCGGCTGATGCGTGAATATGGAACCAACGTCGTAGGCGGCGTTACGCCAGGAAAGGGTGGTCAAAGCGTTCTTGGCATTCCGGTGTTTAACACGCCACAGGAAGCCGCGAATTCGTTAGGTAACATCGACATCTCGGTACTTTTTGTGCCGGCGGCAGGTGTGAAGGAGGCAGCGATTTCTGCGATTGAAGCAGGAATCAAACTCGCCGTCCTCGTCCCCGATCGCGTCCCGGTCTGGGACGCCATGGAAATCGCAGCGGCAGCAAAAGCAAATGGCGCAATGTTTCTTGGACCGAACACGCTGGGAGCCTTGAGTCCGGGGAAGGCAGTGGTCGGCATGATCGGCGGCCGCGCGGAAAGTGCCCGACAATGGTTCAAGCCCGGCGTCCCGAAGGGAGTGGGCGTGATCAGCCGCTCCGGCGGCATGGCTTCAAGCACTGGTTATTATCTGGGACAAGCAGGCGTGCGGCTTTCAACCATCTTGCACATCGGTGGCGACGCGGTGCTTGGGATTCGAATTCCTGATGCCGCGCTGATGTTCGAGGCTGATCCTTTCACTGAAGCCATCGTCATTTTCGGTGAAATCGGTTCGTCGCAGGAGGAAGAATTGGCACAACTGATTATCGATCGAAAGGTCACCAAGCCGGTGATCGCCTATATCGGTGGCAAGGCTGCGCGCGAAGGCACACGATTCAGTCACGCCGGCGCGATCATCGAGGGCGGGCGCGGCACACACGCAGGCAAAGTGAAAGCCCTGCGCGAAGCCGGTGCAACGGTGGTCGATTCGTTCGGGGAACTGCCGGACGCGGTTGTCGAAATTCTCAAGAAAACGAAAGGACAAAGTCTCATGAGCGAAGCCGACAGGAAAGCAACTTGGAACACCGCCATCACGCGTATAGAACCTAACCGAGTGGGAGTGCGCGGATACGACATTGCCGAGCTCATGGGACGCGTCTCCTTTGGCGCAGCGGTCTATCTGATTTTGACGGGCGAACTACCCTCGCCGGCAATCGCACGTTTGATGGACGCGGTTCTGGTCGCCTCGATTGATCACGGCGCGACGCCGCCAAGCGCGTTGGCCGCGCGGACTGTCGCCTCAACCGGAGCAACGTTGAGCGCGGCGGTCGCTGCCGGGATCATGTCGATCAATCGCCATCACGGCGGGGCGATTGAAGATTGCGCCCGTCAACTGAAAGCAATCGCCGATCGCGCGACTCGTGAATCTATTTCATTGGACGAAGCCGCGACGCGCACACTGGCAGCGATGAGAGAAACCGGCGAGCGCATGCCGGGATTTGGTCATCGTTATCACACGAAAGACCCGCGTACAGCGCGGCTTTTCGAGCTGGCGCGCGAGGCTGGCGTGGATGGCATACATATGCAAGCAGCGCGCACCGTTGAAAAAGCGTTCGGGGCGGCAAAGAAAGCTTTGCCCATTAACGTAGACGGTGCGATCGGCGCCATCCTTGCCGATTTGGGAATGAACCCAGCAGCGTTCAACGGTGTTTTCATGATTGCGCGTACGCCCGGCCTGGTAGCGCATGTCATCGAAGAACAAACTCGCGAGAAACCGATGCGCCGGATCGATCCAGTCAATCACGGCTATGATGGCCCGCCGCCGAGAAGTCTTTCGGCTACGCGGTCTCCATAGAACTCGTCTCACGGACTCATCGCACTCCAAAAGCACTGCGTGCGAAATTATTCGAGCGCCTGTCCTTGTTTGTCCGCGGCTTCAAAAATTTAAGCCTGTGCGCTCCCGAGAAGGCTGTCCTCCGACTTCTGACGCCTGATCTCTGAATCATTCGCATGATTCGCAGGCACATTTATCCCTGCCATCCGCGGTTGTCCGCTTATTCCCTAACGGCCTTGAATGTGCCGTGCTTCGATGGCTGCTTCCCGACAAGCGAAGAGAATTCCACCTCGCCGGTGATCAAGTTTGCTGTGTCAAATTTTCCCTTGCACACCAGCGTTCCCGCGTCGCGGCCGACGTTGCCGATGGGAAATTCCACCGGCCCTGAGAACGTCACGGAGTTTCCTTCGCCTTGAGCCCACTTTACCGGCGACGGCGCGGCCGGACCCCAAACCTTCAACGTTGGATCCAGCACCAGGAACGTGCCCTTCCCTTCGCCCTGCGCGTCAAAGCGCAAGGAGCGATGGTCTCCATTCCCGAAGACGATCTCCACATTCCATCTGCCGATAATGTCTGGAGATTGTCCCTGAGTCATGGCGGCGAAGCATGTTTGTACGACCAACATCAATATCACACTCCAACAAATGACGAATGACGAATGACGAATGGCGAATGAAACACGAAAACCGAATGACGAACACGCAGCGTCGCTCCCGCTCGTCATTTCACCATTCGTCATTCCTTCGAGATTCGTCATTCGGACTTCGTCATTCTTCGGTGCACGCATCGCATTCATTTTCCCTTTCGTACTCTTACTCATGCTCACTTGTCCGCCGTAGCCTCGGCAAAGGCCGCTGCTCTTGCTTTGTGTCTCGACTAGAATTCTCAAGGAAAATTAACCACAAATGGATACGAATCGACACGAATTTTATGGAGAGGTTGCCCGCGAATGACCCGCCTTCGCTCGACTACGGCGAGGCAGGCGCGAACGGACGCGAAATTTCAATCAAGAGAAAATCATTCGCGCTAATCTGCGTGGTTCGCGGGCACATCGTTTTTACCTTTACACGCGGCGACGATTGCGTAACGCACGCGAGACCCGCGACACGGGAACAAGAATGAACATTAATTATTCGAATCAATTCGTGTTTGCTTCGGCTAAATCGAAATTCGAAATCCGAACAATACATGGAGGGCGGAGCTTTCTCACGAAAACCTTCCGAGCTCTGCGAGGCTCAACTTAACAGACGACCCAGGCTGCTCGCTCAGGAAAAGGCTCGTGGAGCTCACCTCTCCAATCGCCGGCGAATCAGGACCCAAGATCGGCCCTTCGTTTTCTTGCGTGGATTTTAGTGCTGGCCCCGGCGCTCCTCCCATGACCGAGATCGCTTTGGGATCTCGGCCATGCACTCTCGCGCCCAGACCAGCACCACAATCCACAGCAACACATCCGGCATCAACTTGCTTTCTCTTATTGTTTCTCCGGAAACGGCGCGACGAAGTTCTCGAAAAAAATGCGTGCGCGACTCTTAAGTTTGAGTGTCAAGTGCTAAGAGCTTTTACCCTTCGCCAAGCGAGCAAACCGAGGGTGCGATCCCTGCTGCTACAGTTGGACTATGTGGCAGACGTCGCGGCGCTTGCCTCCTGATCGAGCACAATTACCGCGCGCCCGTAGATGCCTTTCGCCTCCTCGTGCGAGTTGCCTACAGCGGTCAGCCCCGTTCTTCCCAGCTCGCCCAGAGCACTCATCATGTGAAAGACCACCCCTGTCTGGCGTGTTTGATCGAAGTGCAGGTCATGTCGCACCACGATGTCGAAAAGATCGTCCGGAGTCAGCGTGCGATACGACGGCGACTCGACATGATCGCTGGCAACAAAAAACTTCTGCTGCCCATTGGGAGCTGTGAAAATCGCAGTCTCAGGGTTGTAAGTACCGTCCGAACGCACCACAACAAAATCCAGCGCAAAACGCCCGATAACTCCTTCTTTCGCAAGGCGTCTGCCAATCTTGGCAGCTTCCCGGGTGATGAGCGTGGCGTAGCCATGGTCGGCCGGGAACACGCAGCCGAGATAACTTTGCCCTGATGGGCCGCCGAGAAGTTGGTCGTGGGTGGATAACAATTCCACCGCGCCCAGCGGAGTAACGCGAAGCTGGACACTGGGGCTCCTGATTTCTTCTCCCATGATTCGTTCTTCGACTACCCCCCTTCGTTCCTGGAGTTTCTTCATGTAACTATCGTAGGTAACTCCAGCCAGCTCAAACTTCATCGCCTGGAGGCGTTCCTCTAACACGGCCTTCTCCTTCGAATCGCCCGGCTCTGGAAGCCCGTATAGATCGATAACAGCGTTACCTTCGCCGGAGACACCCTCGTTAAGCTTTACCAGAACTTGTCTTATCGAAGGTTTCTGCGCTCGCATTTGAGCGATGGCCTCGATCAGGTCCTCTTTGCTGCCCAGATTCTCATGGCCCAGCGGGTGCGGAACATTTTCTTCTATGAAGATTTTCCGGCAGCCGCTCTTTGTGCCCAGCGGGAAAAATTTGGGATCGGCGCCGTACATTGGAATACCGAGTCGCAGCGCCAGGTCTTTCTCGCGATTGGTCGTGTTAAATGGAACAAGGTGCGCCCGGTCGAGATCCAAGATCAACGAACGGATGCGCTCTATCAGCCGTGGCCGGTCGAGCAGCTTATCGCTTAGCGCACGCACCGAGAGATCGAGAGGCGAGATCAGAAAAAGCCGCTTTCGCGCATGACTAGGGATAACACCGGGTAGAAGACCGAGGTAGTAATCGATGATGCTCGGCAGAATCGTTTGCGAAGTCACATAGATCAGCCGGGCACGCGGCTGACGCAGCAGCAATAACAGAAACAAGAACCGCTCTTCGTAGGCCTGCATCACGGCGCCCGAGCTGATC
>QHPC01000310.1 GCA_003218915.1 Verrucomicrobiota bacterium | reverse complement strand
GCTCAAGAGGACGCTGCCTGTTTTGCCTTCAGAATGACGTCCACCACTTTCGCCGGCGCGCTGAGCAATGGCGTGTGATCAACGGCAAGCGACTGTGTCCTAGCTCCCATTCGTTTCGCCATGAAGTGTTGGGTCTTGGGATTGATCATGCGGTCTTCTTCCGCGATCAGAAACCAGGACGGCTTTGATCTCCACGCTGGCCTCGAAGCTGGCTCCTGGATGCACTTAAGTGCAATCGGCCGCTGTACTGCTTTGCATATTGCAATTTGATCTGGTGTGGCGTGATGCGCGAAGGCATTGGCGAATCCTTCATCGGCCATCCAGATCCACCCATCTTTGTCAGGAGCAAGCTTTGGCGCTTGCGGATGTGCTTCGTCGCGGTAAAACACCTCAGCGACAGTCTCGCCTTCATCAGGAGCAAGGGCAGCCACATAGATCAGCGCTTTTACGCGGTCCTCATTCGCTCCTGCAATCACTGCACCGGCATAGGCGTGTCCCGCTACAATCACGGGACCTTGTGTCCTGGCGATCGTCCGGTTCAACGCAGTGATGTCGTCGCTGAGCGATGTAAGTGGGAGAGGCGCGGCAACGACCTGCAGTCCTTGTTTGCTGAGAGGAAGAATGACTTCGTTCCAACTCGATCCATCCGCCCAGGCCCCATGGGCCACGACCACCGTGCTGTTTTCAGGAAGTGGCATTTGCTGTTCCTCCCTGCTGACCTCGTGTTCTAGGTGTAAATCGAAAATCACCCGAGAAATTCTCGGATGCTCTCCGCAATAAATTCGCTCGAATCCTCCAGCGCGAAGTGACCCGTGTCGAAGAAACGAACCGTCGCTCCGGGAATGTCGCGTTTGAACGCCTCGGCCCCCCGTGGCAGAAAAAAGGGATCGTTCTTTCCCCACACGGCCAGCAAACGTGGTTTGTGCGTCTGGAAGTATTTTTGGAAAGTTGGGTAGAGTGCCACGTTACTCTTGTAGTCGCCAAACAAATCCAACTGAATCTCGTCGGCGCCCGGGCGGGACAAATAGAAGTTGTCGAGCGAATAGCCGTCCGGAGAGACCGCGGTCGCGTCGGGCACACCATGTGTGTACTGCCAGCGCGTCGTGTCGGGCGCGAGGAAGCTTCGAAGCGCGTCTCGATTGGCCTGCGACGGTTCTTGCCAATAAGCCCGAATGGGATTCCAGCCGTCGCTCAGCCCTTCCTCATAGGCGTTGCCGTTCTGAGAGATGATTGCAGTGATGCGATCCGGGTGCCGAACGGCGAGGCGGAAGCCAACGGGCGCGCCATAGTCGAAGACGTAGATCGCGAAACGATGGAGATCGATCACCTCGGTGAAGCGATCGATGACCTCCGCAATATTCTCGAACGTGTAAGCGAAGGTGCCGCGTGCCGGCATATCGGACTGGCCAAACGCCGGCAGATCGGGAGCAACGAGATGAAACCGGTCCGCGAGTTGCGGGATGAGATCGCGGAACATATGGCTGGCGGTAGGAAAGCCGTGCAACAGAAGGATCGTTGGCGCGTCCTTCGGCCCGGCCTCGCGGTAGAAAACGCCGATGCCGTCGACATCCACCTTCCGGTATGAGAGCGAGGCCATGGAAAATCCTTTCGGCTTCTCACCGCGCTTTGCTACGCGCGGTATAGGTAGCGTTGCTGTCTGCGAAGTCGTATCAGTCATGGTTTTCATGTTCCACCCTCCCAACGGAATCCCGCGGCGCTAAGTCCGCATAGGTGAGATTTTTTTCCACTGCGGATGAGAGAACTAATCTTGCCACTTTTGAAGGAGGCTCATCAGTAGACTTCAGTCGGAAATCAAATCGTGGTACAGGCTGTGACAAACACCGGTCCGGCATGACCAACGGACCGGGACTATTTTTTTGACGCAGCTTCTTTTGCGCACTGCCAGAATTTTTCCGCGGCTGGGCTGAGTCGGCCCTTTGGTCCAGCGATGCCGACTGACATTGGTTTCGGCTCGGGCGTGAGACGCAAGAGCTTCACCCGGTTTCCGAAACTGTAGCCGAACGCTTCCGCTCCGATAGCGATCCCAACACCGGCTTCGACGGATGACATTACACCGGACATGCTGTCGTGCTCCTCAACCACCCGCGGTTTCTGTTTCAACTTCGAAAAGATCATCGAAAGAAGAAAAGAGGGTCAGTCTTAGAATCTCGGCAGAATAGCTTCGGATTATCTTAATCAGAACCTGAAGCGATTGTACTCTTCGTGCGTTCCGATCCAGAACCAATAGTATTCGCCGTCGGCTCACGTGCAATGGCTCGATAGCCCCGGCCAACCTCAACCGTGTAGACGCCGCCTTTCTTTTGGAAGCCTAACGAAGGATGTCGTGGGTTTGCCTTCAACAGCTCGAAGTTCTTTCGCGCGAGTCGCTGCACATGCCCTGGCAGTTCGTCATAACATCGCCAGAACGAAGCAAGCGCATGGGACTTTACGGCATCGGCCTGAAGTTTCCCGCGCCAATCTCGGGGTCGATCTTTTCCAGAGCGGCGGCGTGCTTTCCGCCCGGAGAAAAGTCTTGTTCCAATTCTTCGTCCCAAACGAGCTTATCCTGCCGCGCGATGAACGCGGCGAGCTTGGCCAACTCTTCGCGGCTCAGTTCTTTTACGGCTTCTTCTATTTCCGTCAGGCTCACGCTTCTACGGTAGCCGCAGCAGCGCCGGAAGCAATCAGATCGCGGCCCGAAGGCGTTTCCCTCGCACACTTCCAAATTCTTACCGCGGCGTACGTAGCGCCTTTGGTCGCGCTGCAGGTGACGCCGCTTCTTTGGCACAATGCCAAAATTTCTCGGCCGCTGGACTAAGTCGTCCCTTTGGCGCGGCGATGCCGACCGAGATTGGTTTCGGCTCAGGCGTGAGGTGCAAAAATTTCAGGCGGTTCCCA
>QHPC01000309.1 GCA_003218915.1 Verrucomicrobiota bacterium | reverse complement strand
ACCTGCTCACGGAGAGATGCGCGTGGTTAACGGTTGCCACGACTGGCGCGCCAAGCGGCGCAAACGCGTCGCGATTCATGAGCGTGTTCAGTTGCGACTGCGCATCAGACAAATTCCGCTCCAGATCCCGTCGCGCTTCCTGCAGCTTGCTATAGTCCGTCTCGGCAACGAGCACATTCGCCGCGCTCTCCAAACCAGTCTCGTACCGGGAACGGCTGATATCGGCGATTTGTTTCAGCGAGGTGAGATTTTTGCTGTTGATCTCCAGCTGGTCGTAAGCATTCGCCAGCTGGAAGTAAGTGGCGCGCGCCTTCGCGATCACATCGAGCTGCGCGCGTCGGACTTCTTCAAAGACCGACAACGCCTCGGCAGCGGCTGCACGTCCTCGCGCAAGATTTTTTCCAGTGATCGGGATCAATTGCTCGATGGCGAGCGTTTGATCCATGAACGCATTCGGCGGGACATCGACATAGCGGCGCACGCGTGATTCGCCCACGACTCGCGGGTCATCCCACGCATTCGCTTGTCGTACCCGCTGCCGCGCTGCCTGCCAGCGGTTTTCCGCCTCTTTGATTGCCGGATTATTCTCCAGCACGGTGCGCGTGACTTCGCCTAACGAAAGCTGCGACGAAGCAGCGCCGTATTCGCCGCCATCAGCGGCGATCTGATTTCGAATTGATAAAGATGTAGCTAATAAAATTAAAAAAGTTGTAGTTTTCATTGATCCAGGACTGCGGTTGAGACACGGGCATGCCGGTAAATCGGCACACCGCGGGCGTCAGCGTCCCTGGATCAAATCAGAAAAGTGCAGAGCAGCGCAAGCCGCGGCGGTGAGATCGCCGATGATGCTGTAGCCTCAAGCCGGAACTGCGCAGTTCCGTTTTCACAACTTGAGAAAGACAGTACGGTGACAAAGCCGGTTGCCTTCAGTTGTTGACTGGAATCACCTTTCGCAAGTGGCTGCGACGCCGGCGCCGTGTTCTTTGGCGACGTCGCGCAACATGTTTTGTTAGCGCAGCAACTTGACGGAGAAGCAGTTGGCGCGCTAGAGAGGATGCACGATCGCGTGGCGAGACCCACCGGAGCCGTGAAAACGGCGGCGGCCATCGCCATCGAAACTATGATCCTGCTCAGCATTGACTTGCGTATAGCACAAGTTAGACCGCGCGTCGAGAAAAGCGTTCATCGGGTACTGGCTCGGTTTAAAATCCCCAACTCAACAGGATATAAATTCCAAGGGCGATAAGAACTACGGGCACGATCCGGTGTCCCCACCGTTGCAGAGTATAGGCGACCGCTTCCTGTCGATGAATCAGGTAACCAGCAACGCACCACACGGCGAGAAGCAGGTAGAGAACAGCGATTAGCACTATTATGCGGGGCGCATCGCTTATTGCAAACAACGGCGTGTAAATCCCAATGTTGTCCGCTCCATTTACGAACGTGACAGTGGCAACATCGAGCGTTCCAGTATTTGCGCGTTGTGTGTTGCCGTCACGCTTAACAAACAGCTTTTTTATTCCGATTGCTATCGGGGCCAGACCAAACAGCCGAAGCCATTCATGCGGTAAAACCTGTCCACCGAAAAAACCGATCAGACTTATCACTACCAATGCAGTAAAACCTAAATATTGGCCAACAACTACTTGCCAGCGGCGCGACGCCTGAGAGAAGAAAATCGTGAGGAAAACAATGTCGTCGATGTTTGTCGCGGAGAAGGCAACGGCTCCAGTAACCAACGCGGGGATGAACCAGTTCATTTCCGTGAAATTAGAGAAACACAATTATTTCGGCGATGCTCCAAAGTTGATCGTAGGTTCCAACCTCCATCGCAGCCACGACGCGCAAGATTTGTGAATGGGCCCGAAGTTGCATTTTTCACAAAAATATGGTCGACATTAGTTTAATTTCTTTCGAAACGATAAGGACAGAGTCATGAAAACTGAAACCTTGGAATCGATAGCAAGAAAACTTGTCGCCCCGGGGAAGGGGATTCTGGCAGCAGATGAGAGCTCGGGGACGATCGAAAAACGATTTAAGAGCATTAGTGTTCCTTCAACCGAGGAAAACCGACGGGCTTATCGCGAAATCTTATTTACAACAGCCGGTGCAGGCGAATTTATCAGCGGCGTAATCCTCTTTGATGAAACGATTCGGCAGAAGACTCGCGACGGCCGCACTTTCGTGAAATCGCTCGAAGAGCAGGGGATCATCCCTGGGATCAAAGTGGATAAGGGCGCCAAGGCGATGGCGAATTTTCCGGGCGAAAAAATCACCGAGGGCCTTGACGGGCTGCGCGATCGGCTGGCGGAATACAGGCAGTTGGGAGCACGGTTTGCCAAATGGCGCGCAGTGATCGCGATTGGCGACGGAATTCCTACGCAAACATGCATCGACGCGAACGCTGAGGCGCTGGCGCGCTACGCGGCGCTTTGCCAGGAAGGCGATCTGGTGCCGATCGTCGAGCCGGAAGTGCTCATGGATGGCGCGCACACGATCGAACGCTGTTTCGAAGTGACCGAGCAAACGCTGCGAGGTGTCTTCAATGCTCTGGCGGCAAATCGCGTTGTGTTAGAAGGCATGCTGC
>QHPC01000314.1 GCA_003218915.1 Verrucomicrobiota bacterium | reverse complement strand
TTTCCTGAGTTCGGAAACGACATTGGTGTCGAGCAAAAAGCCGTTCACAATTTCACCTTGCGCGGCCTTCGCTTTGGCCTCCTAAATATTCGATCATCGCCTGCATCAGGCATCGTGCGCAGGAAATCCATCAGTGGCATGACGGGCACCTCGCCGACGAGCGAACGGCGCAAGATCCGGCGCGCCTCCTCCTCAGCAGAGATTCCATCACTGGCAGCCTTGGCGCGCAGTCTGCGGACGATATGTTGATCCAGCCGGCGAATAAGAATCTGTGGCATATTCAGGATGATAGCACTGCTATCATTCTTCCGCAAGCAACACGCCTCGGAAGCTCATTGGTGAGCTCGCGCATTCGGCTGCCGGGTCCCGGCTGGAAGCACGACCGCGTGGTCGATCTTCATTCAACTTCTTGGGCCAGTTCGGATCTGAACACGTATGTCGATTGAAGTTCGCATGACACCGTGACATCGAGACAATGAAAGCGATGCGAGGACTCATCGCACTCCATAGCACTTCGTGCGAAATCCGCGGACAGCGCATTCGGTTTTGCGGAGCTTTGGGAGTGCGCACGCGTCGCCGCGTCGCTTTTCTGCGCTGTCACTGTTCTCTAGACACTATTCACTTTTCTTTGGCTGACTGATGATTAGCGCAGGCAAATTA
The DNA here is from genome assembly GCA_003218915.1 of Verrucomicrobiota bacterium. Classification (GTDB taxonomy): domain Bacteria; phylum Verrucomicrobiota; class Verrucomicrobiia; order Chthoniobacterales; family UBA10450; genus Udaeobacter. The sequence continues at coordinate 2,249 of QHPC01000314.1, read as the reverse complement.
GCTTGCTTGATTAGTTCGCTCACTTTCGGCACGTCTTCGGCTTTCAGTTGTGTCCATTTCTTCAACTGTTCTTCCAATTGGTTGCTCAACATTTGGAAAACCTTCAGCTGTCCCTGAGTCGGCCCTGTGTCACCAGACTCGATTGTGTGACTGAACGTTTCAAAACGTTCGTTCAGCATATCGGGGAAGGCCAGGTTTCCTTCGGAACCTTTCATGTTCACTTGAATAAGTTTCTGTTCGATCTCTGACATTTTGTGGTCAAGATCGTCCGCTGCCGCGAATGCCGCTTTTAACTTAGGATCGTCTCCGAAACGTTTGTGCAACGTTTGAACCTGCGATCTGAGATCGCGGATTTCGTTGACGGCCTGATGCAATCGCGACATGGAATCATTTACCTGTGCCGCCAGAGCAAATTGCTTTTGCACGGCAGCCTCTGCACCCTTGGTTCTTGGATCGATCGCCAGATGCAACGGCGCGGTTTGCGACTTGCCGCCGACAGTTAGTTTCACTTGATAATCACCAGGCGCAGCGAGCGGTCCTCGCGGTCCGACGCCGGAGTAAAATGCACTTGGTATCTGAATGGGATCCTCGTAGCGTAGGTCCCACGCGAAGCGGTTCATCCCTTCGTTTGCTGGAATTGTCTTCACGCGCTCGACCCGATCCGGCCATTCCGGTGGCTGCTCTCCTTCTTTTTTCTCTTTGCTGGAAAGATGCCTGACGACCTTGCTTGAACTGTCGAGGATATCCAGCGAGACCTCCTCCTTGGGCGCGGTCTTAAAATAATAATTGATGATTGCCCCTGGAGGCGGGTTCTCGCCGACTGGCTGGCGCTTATCGAATTCCGTTGGGTAATGCAGGCGCAAGGCCGTCTGCGGTTGGTAGAAAATTATATCCGCCTGCGGCGATTGCGTCTCAAGTTGACGCAGCGGTGTGATGTCGTCGAGCACCCAAAACGAACGGCCATGCGTTGCCACAACCAGATCGTCATCTTTCACCACGAGATCGTGAATCGGCGAGGTGGGCAGATTCAATTGCAGGGGTTGCCAATGCGCGCCGTTATCTAGCGAAACGAAAACACCGAGCTCTGTGCCCGCGTAAAGCATTCCGCGTTTTTTCGGGTCTTCGCGCACGGCATGAACATACGCGCCATCTGGAATTCTATTTACAATTGCGCTCCAGCTCTTCCCCAAATCGGTCGTTTTGAAAATGTATGGCTTGAAGTCGTCGAGTTTATGGCGATCCACTGCGACGTACGCAGTATTGCTGTCATGGGGAGATGGATCGATAAGGCTGACGGTGCTCCACTCGGGCATCTTTGGCGTGACCTTCGACCAATGCTGGCCGTCATCCGTTGTGACGTGAATCAGTCCATCGTCTGTGCCGGCCCAGAGCGTTCCTTTTTTCACCGGTGATTCCGCGAGCGCAAAAACCGTGTCGTAATATTCAACTGAAGTGATGTCGTTGGTCAGCGGTCCGCCGCTGGGCTGCTGTTTGGATTTATCGTTGCGCGTCAGATCGCCGCTGATCTGTGTCCAGCTCTGCCCGTGATCGCTGGATTTGAAAACGCACTCCGCTGCAGTGTAGAGGACATCCGGGTTATGCGGCGAAAGGGTAAGCGGCGTCACCCACTGAAAACGATGAACAAGATCCGCGGCGTCGTGTCCGTAATTGTCCAGAGGCAAGACGCTGACGTCCCGCGTTTCTTCTTTGGTTTTGTCGTAACGATCGATGGAGCTTTCGTAGTTTGAATAAATGATGTGCCAATCCCGCGGGTCGGGCACAACAAAACCGCACTCGCCGCTGCCGACCACGAACCAATCTGCGGGTCCAATCGCGCCCCAATCTGTCCGGCTCGCGATACCGACACTCGTACTGTCCTGTTGAGCGCCGTAGATGTGATAAGGGAAAGCATTATCCACGGCAACATGGTAAAACTGCGCGGTCGGCTGGTTATTTTGGGTGGTCCAGGTTTTTCCGCCGTCGATTGAGACACTCGCCCCACCGTCATTGGCGTTCGCGATCCGATTGGGATTTTGCGGATCGATCCAGAGTCCGTGATGATCGCCGCTACGCGCTGCCAGTAAATTGAAAGTTTTTCCGCCGTCAACCGAACGAAAGAGCCCCGTGTTTAGGAGGTAAACCGTGTCCGCCGATTTTGGGTCAGCATAAACTTTGCTGAAATACCAGGCGCGCTGACGAAACCGGCCATCCTCATTAACTCGGGTCCAATGCTGGCCTGCGTCGTCGGA
>QHPC01000313.1 GCA_003218915.1 Verrucomicrobiota bacterium | reverse complement strand
CATTGCCGTGGCCCTCGCATCGAAATTCCGCTTGTGGTCGCCATCAGTGACTCCAGCACCGGCGGTGACTTCAACAACCACACCCGCACCGGCGTCAGCGACTCCAGCGCCGACGGTAACTTCAATAACCACACCGGCGCCAAGATCAGAGACTCCAGCTCTGGCGGTACCAGTGGCTACACCGCCACCGGCAGTAGCGACTCTAGCTCCCGCCATCACACCAGCGGGCGCAACGCCGCTGCCGGTGACTCCTGTAATTCCTTCGATAACTTCGAACATTCCTCTCAACCCCCCGCTGGTGGCGCGAATTGTCAGATTTACGGGAACTCCTACAACGATTGTTCGCGGAGACAGTGCGAAGCTTTCTTATAAATTGGAGAATGCCGAACACGCTTCTATTGATCCTTCAGTCGGTAAAGTCGATTCGACTGAAGGGAATCTTAGTGTCTCACCGGATGAGCATACCGTATACACGCTGACAATGTTCGGTCGCGATGGGGTGACAGAACGGCAGCGAATCACGATCGACGTTCAACCCCGAAAGCGCGAAAAACCGAAGAGTGAGGTATCCAAAAAGCGCGACAAGAGTTCTCCTACTCCGGGCCCACGTGTTCGCGACTCCTCGGCCGGCGCACGTGGGGCTACCGATGCGCCAGGCCAGCGCGGTTCGCTACAAATCGGGATCGGTCCTGCTGGCGTCCGAATCCCGATCGGTGCTGGCACCCGTGCGCCTACTCCTACGCCAAAACCACGCACTAAGGTGCAAACCGGGATCGGACGGGGATACTACCTGCCAGACCGGCCTTGAGGACGGCCAGCACATGGGCGTTGCCCGAACTCATACGATAGCCACGCGCGTTTCCGCGCAAAAGCTCGCATTGAATGAACGACGCCGAGTGACACACTTGTCAGAAACCACCAGAAAGGATCTGATCATTTCGATGACGGATTTGTTCGGGTACGACCTCCTGGTAAACAGCGGCGAAATTCCACTCATCTTGAGGGCTTTCATCAGGTACTTGAAGGACGGTAAACCACCGATTCAGTAAGCAGAAATGTCCGATCAACCAAGTAAGTTCGACGATCTGGGCGTCGACGTGACGAGACATCTGTTCCGTCGTGAGGTCTTTCAGCTGGTCGTCTTTTAGATTGTGTTCGGTTAATACCCGGCGCAGTTCTTGGAATTCCTGGTCGGTCACGAGATGAGCGTCCCTTGTCACCTTCGCCGTATAATCGAGCACGACGCGTTCTCGCTCAGTGTAGGCTTCAGGGTGTTTTTCGTGTTCATGAAGATGCAAATATTTCGGTATGGCCTCGTCTCGGCGACCAGCATTCGCAAAGAGACTTATCCCGATCACCGAGTGATGGGTCACCGAATAACGCGCTCGGTTAATCAGGGAGGTCCGAGAAATCACGAGTTCCTTGATGAAACGGTCGTTGAACCCCGCCTCTTGGACATCTCCGCGCAAAGTGCGCGGATCGAAGATGAAGGTGTTGCAGTACTCGACCTCCGTTTGCAGGAGACGGGGTGTGTATGCCATTACCTTGCAAAGATTGTTAGGATTTCCTCCCCAAGTAAGCTCTCCCGTCATCATTCCAGCCTGCGTGTAGGGATCAAGTTCATCGCGTTGTAGCGGCCGGATGCGGGTCCAAGGACCTTGTTTGATTCTCGTCATAATTCTATGGCTTTCGTTGGGATTTAAGCGTTACCGCAATGAATTGCTCTGTATATGACTCCGTGCATCCGGGGTTGCTTCTACAAAGTTTTGGCCTCGTTCTGCCGGCCGAGGGCATGATCGTAAATTTATCGTTTGTCCGCGGGCTTCCCGGGACTCTTTGGCGCTCGTTGTGTAGATTTTGCTTGTCTAGCGTCCGCGACCGACGCGCCCGCCTGGTGCTTGCGCAAATCCCACAAAAGCCAATCATCGTTTGGAACAAATTTTTTCGCGGCACGATCCCACTTCCGCGGAAGCTCGCGATTAAGCTTTTCAAGGAAAGGAAGGAGTGGCTTTTGCGGCGGCTGATCCTTTTCGTGTTTATCAAGTGAGATCTCCGTCCAGCCGAACCGCTCGCGGTAGTCTCCGAAGCCGAAGCCGTCGAAGAAATGTTCACCGCCCACCAATGGCATATACCAGAGACTCGGGCTCGCGTTTTTATTCTCCTTTATGGGAACCTGGGCGATGAGCTCCTCCAACAGTGCCGTGCCGGCGGCGTCCTTGGCTAGATGCTCCTGGAGGTGCGAAAGCGCCGGAAAACTGACGTAGGGACTGACGAACAGAACTGGCTTGCGTTGGTCGCGCGCTATGATGATCTCGTGAGGAGTGCCGACACTGTAAACGTTCGTCGGACAGTAACAAATTATGAAGTCGCTCGTGTCGACCATGCGAAGATCAATATGGAGCGCGCCCCAGAAGCCCTCAGCTACATGTGCGCGGGCCGCGGCACCTTCCTCCCCGGCCTTATAGGTCCATACGGCCCGGGCATCTGTCGTTCCTTCCCCTTCGCGGCCGTAATCATGCATGTTCCGAACTTCTGGTTTCTCCCACGGGTCAAATACAATCACCCCAAGTCTGCGAAGGAATTGACCAATTCTTGTGCGCCAACCAGTGGCCTTCTCTGCGGCTCGCGAGGCAACGAAGTCCATCGGCCCTGATAGATAAACTCGCGCATCGCGCAACAGACCGTCTTCTGCGTTATCAGCCAATTCCTCTCTTTTTGTCTTCATAGGCGTTAAGGGAGATCTGTTATACTCGCTCAAACTGAGTGTTTAGGAAGTCGCCTCGACCATTCAAAGTGAGCCCGACATAGGGTCTTAACAAATTGCCCGGGACTTGGACTCGGCGAGCAACCGGCGAGAACAATTCAACTGCGATCTCGTTGAATCTTGTGTTCGGCTCCGGAGTGCTCTCAGAAGAATGTTCCCACCAGACAACCCAATCATTGGTCGCGCAGAAAATAACAC
>QHPC01000312.1 GCA_003218915.1 Verrucomicrobiota bacterium | reverse complement strand
GAATATTTCCAGGTCCTGCACGATCGATTGATTTTGCAGCACAACAAGAAGGCTTGGGAGCTTTGGCACAAAGACGTCGAAGACAACTTGAAGAAGGCCGATGCAAACTGGCCGACTTTGTCCCAGCAGAAAGCGCCCTGACGACGAGCGGCGGTTTCCAAGCTGCTGGTGAGGTCACGCAGTTCTCATGCGTGGCGACAGAATTCAATCGGGGCGCATCGGCAGGTCCCCGATGAGCGCCTCAATGTAGCGCTTGTGTTTCGCCGCCCATCGTTGGCTTCACGGCCTCGATCGTTGCGGAAACCAGATAATCTTCGACGCGTTTACCAGGAAGCCATTCTCGAATGAACGACCGCGAGGAATCCTTTGGCGCGATGTTGATATTCTCAAAACCTGACGTTTGGAGCGTGCGCTGAAGGTCAGTGATCTGCGAAGCGCCAGCCATACACCCGGTGTAAGCGCCCCAATCGGATTTGATCTCGTCGGGAAGCGGAGCGGTCGCGACAATGTCTGCAACGGCAAGTCGCCCACCTGGCTTAAGCACGCGGAAGGCTTCATCGAAGACCCGCTGCTTCTCAGGGGAGAGATTGATTACGCAGTTAGAGATAATCACGTCGATGCTGTTGTCCGCGACTGGCAGCGCTTCTATTTCACCCAGCCGAAACTCAACGTTTGTGAATCCGTTCTTTTGCGCGTTTTCCCGCGCTTTGCTCAGCATCTCGTGTGTCATGTCGATACCAATGACCTTACCTGACGATTCGACTGCACGAGCAGCAAGGAAACAGTCGAATCCAGCGCCGGATCCTAGATCGAGAACCACCTGACCTGCTCGGAGCGAAGCGATCGCCAGGGGATTTCCACAGCCAAGTCCGAGGTTCGCGCCTTCCGGTGCGATCGCTGACTCTTCAGCTGAGTAACCTAGTATATCCGCATTTGTGGAACTGCAGCATCCGTCACCGCACGAAGATGTTTCTCCGCGAGCCGTGGCGCCATAACGGCGTCGGACCTGTTCACGAACGATTTGTGACGATGATTCCAGCGGCCTTGTTTCCATCGATCTAATCAAACGTGCGAGCAAGGGAACGCAAGGACGACTTCGCGGGAATTGTGATTGCGTAAGGAATTCGCGCAATAAGCGACGAATTCGCAGACATGGAACGAATCACTTTTAAGAGAACATTATCTAGTGCAGTTCTTCACGCCTGGGCGATGGAATTCAATCGAGCGCAGCGCGAGGCTCCCATTTGTGCCTCAATGTGGCGTTTGCGCTTCGCCGCATTGTTTACCTTCGGTGCGCTAGTTTTTCTCGCTGGCCGGGCACTTTCCGAAACAAATGCTGATGCGCCGACTGGAAAAGCCGACGCAGTGATTGATCTCGCCACGCGGGAAGGCGTCGATTCTGTTAAAGGGCAGTGGCGTTACAGCGATACCAAAATTATTCCTGTCGATTTCAAAGCGGCTGGACCGGACAAGCAACCGACCGGCAAACCGATCAAGACTTATGATTTCACCCCCCATGCGGGAACGGCGGATTACGACGACTCGAAGTGGGAAACACTCGATCCGACGACGCTCGACGCGCGTCGTTCGACAGGCCGCCTTTGTTTCAACTGGTACCGGATCAACCTCACTATCCCCGCGCGTGTACACGATATGGAACTTGCCGGCGCAACCGCGGTTTTCGAGACGTCAATCGATGATTACGCCGAAATCTGGGTGGATGGCGAACTGTCGCGCGCGCCGGGTCAGAGTGGCGGTTCGGTAGTGAAAGGTTGGAATGCGGCGAATAGGTTGATCATTAATCGCAGCGTACAGCCTGGGCAAAAGATTCAGCTCGCGGTTTTCGGGGCAAACGGCCCACTTTCAAATCCGCCCACCAATTACATCTACATGCGCGAGGCAAAGCTCGAGTTCTACAAGGGCGGTGTTGTCCCCGTTGCAATCACGCCGAGCGAAGTGAACGTAGAAGTGATTCGGAAACATCCGGCGCTGGACGCGATCGTGCCACCGAACCCGAAAATCTTCAAGCTCGCCGAAGGCTTCAAATTCACCGAAGGCCCGGTCTGGGATCGTAAAGGCGGCTACTTGCTTTTCAGCGATCCGAACAACAACACGATCTACAAATATTCGCCGGAAGGAAATGGACAGCTCGCTGCGTTTCGCGAGAAAAGCGGGTACGAAGGCACTGATATCGCCGAGTACGGCCAGCCCGGCTCAAACGGATTGACATTTGATCCACAAGGACGGCTGACAATCGATCAGCACGGAAACCATCGGGTTGTGCGTGTCGAACCCGGTGGCCAGCTCACGGTCCTGGCGGACAAATTTGAAGGCAAGCGCTTGAACAGCCCTAACGACCTGGTCTATCGCAGCGACGGCACACTTTATTTCACTGATCCGCCTTTCGGTCTGCCGAAGTTCTTCAACGATCCACGCAAGGAATTACCGTTCAGCGGCGTTTTCGCCGT
>QHPC01000311.1 GCA_003218915.1 Verrucomicrobiota bacterium | reverse complement strand
TAAAGATCGACATAATCTGTTCCAAGGCGGCGTAAACTGTGGTCGATCTCCGTCATGATCGCTTTGCGCGACAGTCCGCCTCCATTCACATCGGAACGCATCGGAAAATAGACTTTCGTCGCGACGACTACCTCATCCCGTTCCGTAAAATCGTGTAGCGCCCGGCCCAGGACTTCTTCGCTCCTGCCAGTTCCATACATATTGGCTGTGTCAAAAAAGTTAATCCCAAGCTCAAGCGCTCGTTTAATGAAAGGCCTGCCTTGTTCCTCATCCAGACCCCATTCTCTCTCTTCCTTGAGTCCGTAACTCATGCAGCCCAGACAAATTCGCGATACTTTGAGTCCCGTCTTGCCCAGATTTGTATAGTTCATTGGTTTATCATTCCTGTTTAATCGTCGGTGCTTCGTTTCAAAGCTACTCCGGCTATCACTGCGCCGACGCCGATTAGTTCGGAAAGCGATGGAACTTGTCGCAGAAGGACTATCCCTACCAGACACGCTGTGGCAGGCAACAGCGACAGCATAAGCGCAAAAGTGGCCTTGGATAACCGCGCCATTGCGAATTGATCGCAGATATAAGGGATGACGGAGGAACAAATGCCGACTCCTATGCCAGCGAGAAGGAGCTTGGGATCCAATAGCGCTCCGGTTGCGCTCCTCAGTCCAATTGGCGTGACCACGATGCCCGCGATGACCATTGCCGTTGCCAGCCGTTCAACTCCGCCGCGGCCGCCGGTCGCCGCGATCCGATGCCCCAGCAGAATGTAGAGAACAAACAGCGCGCAATTCGCAAATGCGAAAATGTATCCGATTGGTTCGCCACTGATTCGCACACTGGTCAACAGGAACACGCCGCTGCACGCGAGTAGTAGAGCGGCGAGATTGCGCATCGTTCGCACGCCCAATGCCGCCAGCGCGATTGGTCCGAGGAACTCGATGGTTCCGACCGTTGCCAGTGGCAGCCGGTTGATCGCGAAATAGAAACAGACGTTCATGCTGGCCAGTACAAAACCTAATGCGACGACGATTCGCTTCTCAGCTGCGCGCAGTTCTGCGAATAAGCGCCACGGACGCTTCCAGAATGCGAATACGACGGCTGCGCTTGCAATTCGGAGCCACGCAACGCCTAATACATCAACCCTGGCAAACAAAAGCACTGCAAAGGCTGGACCAAGGTAATGGAAAATGGCGCTGCAAATGAAGAAAGCTTCTGGCGGGACAGGTCTCGCCGTGTACGCCCGTTCGCGCGTCATTGGCTTCAGGGGCAAGACGACTTTGTTCGTCATAGAAACAAAGTAGAGAGGTCAAACGACGCGTGCAAACATAAAGTAAGGTAAAATTGACTCAACAATGTTGTATATTAATGAATTACAACTATTTATCTTGTGAATATTAAAGAAATACTGCGAGATCACAAAAATATTGAAATTCTAAAGCTGTTGCAACAGAATCCACGGATGTCGACTGCCGAGCTGGCCCGAAAGATTAAGATGTCCAATCCGGCCGCCAAGGAGCGTGTTCGGCGTTTGGAAAAGAGTGGTGTGATTGCCGGCTATCGTCTGGAACTGGATCCGAAGGCAGCGGGGCACGAGATCACCGCATTCGTCAGAATCCGGCCGCTTCCCGGACATCTTCCAAAAATCTCCGCGCTTGCTCAGCAGATTCCCGAGGTCGTGGAATGCCATCGAGTCACCGGGGAAGATTGCTTCATTCTCAAGGTCCACTTACCTGAAATCGCGTCTTTGGATCGCGTGCTGGATCGGTTTCTCGTTCATGGGCAGACCACAACCTCCATTGTGCAGTCCTCACCCGTACCTCCGCGGTCGCCACCGATTTCGGCCGCGCCTGCTCGCAGCCACGCAAAAAGTACGCGAGATTGATATCGTCTTCGGAGAAGCCGATCCACCTCGCGCTTGCGTGCTGATTAGATTAAGATCGCCAGGCATGGGCAACACCTTCGGCCAGCTCTTTCGCGTCACCACTTTCGGCGAATCGCATGGCGGCGGCGTAGGCGTGGTCATCGACGGTTGCCCGCCGAACATCGAACTGTCGGAGGCGGAAATCCAACGTGAACTGGACCGCCGTC
>QHPC01000301.1 GCA_003218915.1 Verrucomicrobiota bacterium | reverse complement strand
TATAAGGTGAGCGATGAATTGGGACGCGATTAGCGCAATCTCGCAATTAGTGGGCTCGATCGCTGTCGTTTTGTCGGTGTTGTATCTCGCGGTGCAAGTCCATCGAAGCACGCGCGTGGCCAAGCTCGCTACCCAAGACGCGGCGGCCACGGCCCTGCGCGAGGTGACTAAACCTTTCATGGAGAACGCGGAAGTGGAGCGTATCTGGCGAGTAGGTCTCGAAGATGTGGGTGCCCTTTCTGTGGAAGAACGGGCCCGTTTTTTTCATGCTGCCTACCAATTCTTGAAAGCGTTCGAGACAATTCACTTTCATTATGTTTACGGATTGATGGACAAGCAGCTTTGGGAAGGCTGGCGCGGACTTCTTCGACATTACGTCGCCGCGCCCGGGATGGCTCATTATTGGAACCTCCGCCCTGAGGTCTTCTCAAAGCGGTTTCGGAATTTTGTTAACTCACTCGAACCTCCGGCGGAGCAACGCACAGTTGGGACACTTTTCGGAGACCAGCCTAATTGAGTGTTGAGATGAGGGCGGCATGCCTGATGCCGCCCTGCGAAATATATCGACCACTTCTACGATCTCGTGGCACGGAGTCTGCCAAAACCTAGGGCAAAGGTTGCAGTTCGATCTCGCCGAAGTGCAACTGCAGCGCGTCGCGGGCGACGTTGAGGAAATTATCGGCCGCATCGGTGAGAGCCACGTGTAGCTCACCCCGAGTTGGCGGCGCCGCGCGAAGTGATTGTCGATCCAGTGTTTCTTCAACGGCGCGCGCGCAATTTTGCGCCGAATCGACGAGCATGATTTGGCGCTTGAGCGCTCGTGCGATCGCGCCGGTGAGCAGAGGATAATGTGTGCAACCAAGCACCAGTGTGTCGATCCCATCGGCAAGTATGGGCTCCAGATAGCGCATGATCATTCGATCGGTTACATCGTCGTCGAGCAATCCTTCTTCGATTAACGGGACGAGCAATGGACAGGCGCGGCTGCTTACGCGTATATCATTGTCGGCCGCGCGCAGCGCCTTTTCGTACGCGCCACTGCGAATCGTCGCACGGGTTCCGATCACGCCGATGTGCCGGTTGCGCGTCGCCTGCAATGCAGCTCGCGCTCCCGGCTCGATTACCCCGATCACGGGCACGGTAAATTTCTGTGTTAACAACGGCAGCGCGACTGATGAAACGGTATTACACGCAACAACCAGCGCCTTTGCGTTTTTTCCCATCAGCATTCCCGCCAGTTCCACCGCGTAGCGTTGCACGGTTTCCGGGCTTTTCGGGCCGTAAGGAACGCGCGCCGTGTCGCCAAGGTAAAAAATGTTCTCATTTGGCAGCAAATCGCGCAGCGCCTTCACCACGGTAAGGCCGCCGATGCCGGAATCGAAAACGCCAATGGGACGCGAATCGCTCATGCAGCGGGAAAAGTCATCGCGATGGCCACGCGCTGCAACTCATGTCGCCTCTCCCTTCCAAAGGGAGAGGGTAGGGTGAGGGTTGCTTCCTGATCCTGAGCGATCCCTCACCTGAGTCCTCTCCCTTCACCAAGGGAGAGGCGGAAGCGCTGGCACAGGATGCTTCGCCCATTTGCAAACGGGCTCCGGCTTTGGATGATTGATCGCAATGGCTGAGCTCCCGAAGAGATACGATCCAAAATCGGTTGAACCGAAATGGTATCAGCGTTGGATGGAAAATCGCGATTTCGTGGCGAACCCGAATTCGTCAAAACCGGCGTTCTCGATTGTGATGCCGCCGCCGAATATCACAGGCATGCTTACGCTCGGTCACGTGCTCAACGACACGATTCAAGATATTCTCGCCCGCCTTGCGCGGATGCGAGGGTTCGAGGTTCTTTGGCTGCCAGGGATGGATCACGCGGGGATCGGGACGCAGACCGCGGTGGAGAAATATCTCCGGCGGACGGAAAACAAAACGCGGCACGATCTTGGGAGGGAGGAATTCCTGCGGCGCGTGTTGGAATGGCAGGATAAACACGGCGGCATCATCATCGACCAACTCAAACGATTGGGCTGTTCGTGCGATTGGTCGCGCCAACGCTACACACTCGATGACGCTTACGTCGCCGCTGTTCAAAAGGTTTTTGTCGATCTCTATCGTAAAGGACTGATCTATCGCGGCCGGCGAATGATTAACTGGGACCCTGCCGCGCAAACGGCGGTCTCGGATGAAGAAGTGATTTCCAAGCCGCAGAAGGGGAATCTTTATTTTGTTCGCTACGAAATCGTGGAAGAGCCTGGACGTTTCCTGAAAGTCGCAACTACCCGGCCGGAAACAATCATGGCCGACACCGCGATGGCTTTTCATCCAGGTGACAAGCGGTTTGCCGGTCTCCTGGGCAAACACGCGTGGCGTCCGCTGGCGCGTGAGAGAATTCCGATTATTGCCGACGAAACAATCGACCCCGAATTTGGCACGGGCGTCTTGAAGGTCACGCCTGCGCACGACGCGCTGGATTTTGAAATCGGACAACGCCATAACCTGCCGATTGTCGATGTGCTGCATCCCGACGGTCGAGTCGATTGTCCGGCGGTTCCAGAATTGGATGGACTGGAGCGATTCGAAGCGCGGGAAAAAGCAGCGGAGTTATTGCGGGCGAGGGGAGCGCTGGCGAAGACGGAGCCGTACGAAAACAATG
>QHPC01000300.1 GCA_003218915.1 Verrucomicrobiota bacterium | reverse complement strand
CATATTCGTTGGCTGGCAATACTGCATAGCAGGGACGCTGTTTCGCTCGAAGCCAGGTAATCAGCTTTACAAGATTTTCCTGCGCCATCGTCGTGCAACCAGTAGTCGGCCGATTCACCCCGCGCCGAATATGAAAAAAAATCGCGCTCCCCGCGCCGGGAACGGGTGGATCGGAATTGTGGCGAATCTCGACGAGCCAGTGATAAGCGAAATCCCCCGAGCGCATTTTTTCGTGTGTGTAATTGTCCGGCGGATTCTTCGGGTCAATTACGATATGCCGGTTGTAGTTAGGCGAGCGCGGGTCATCGCTCCAAATGTCTGCCTCCGTCACCTGATGGTATGGATAGTCGCCGCCTGCAGGCAGATGCGCTTCGTATCCAAAAACCTGACCAATCTCGAAAACGCCTGCAGGCGCGCGACCATCGCGCTCTTTCTTTCGAAGGCCGGGTTCGTTTTGGCCGGCGAGGCCGGTGCCCCAGGCGAGCCCGTCTTTTCCAAACAACACCGGAAATGGTCCAGCCACTGCGCTCCAATCACCGCCGTGCGCGCGTTCAAAGAGCCGCAACTCGCCGCGCATGGAATTCCCCGTCGGCGCGATACCGACGATGAGCTGTGTGCAATCGTCCGGGACGCCGTCGGCATGCGCATTACTGAAAGGCATTATTAGCAGGAAGACAGCGAGGCAGCGCGAAATTGGCATAAGAAAGGAACGCATTTTCATCGCTCCGCCACTTGTTTTCACATCTGTGTCAACAGCGGGCAGCGATTGTTTTGGCGCTTCTATTATTTTGAGGTCAATCTCTATCGCTTATGAAACGTCCCTTCTGTGCGTAGCAACGCTCGTCTGTGTGGGTGCGGCAATGGTTTCGGTCTCGGCCCAAACCCAGAGTGCGTCGCCGGCGGCAACAGCTTCGCCTCGCCCAACCGCGGCACCCTCAGGTCCACGCGCGACTGCAACGGCGAGCCCATACGCTACAGCGTCCCCAACTACGCGTGGCGTGGCGACCCCGAGTTCGCCAACGAGCGGAGAGCATGGCGCAAGAGTTACGCCGGAGATAACACCTTCACCCAGCGGCGGTGCCGAGCTTGAAGGCGAATCCCCTCAGCCCACAACACGGGAATCGTCACCGAAAGCAGCAACTCCCGCCGGAACGACCAAGCCGACCCCATCGCGCCCTCACAGGAAACTAGAACGGCGCGAAGCTAACACTCCACCAGAGGGACCCGGGGAACAGAAATAAACGAATTCGAGCTTTCGCCCGAATTTGCAGCAATCATTCAGCTGGCTCCGGCGGTTTCTACAGCAGCTGTATCAGCCGGAAGATATTTCATACCAATCAGCCAGGCCACGCCCGAGAGGAGGATTATTCCGGACACAAACAGAAACGCCACATGCATACTTGTGTGCCCTCCGATATACCCAAGGAGCCAGAATGCCTGCACATCGCCCAGCGCGTGGATGACAAAGATGTTTGCGGCAAACGCTGTCGCGCGCACAGCAGGCAACGATACGTTGGCCAGAGCCGTGTTTGACGGACCCGTGTTTAGAAACAGGAAAAAGATGGCGAGGAACATGGTGATCCACGCCGCTGGAAATGGAATGTAAAGGGTCGCAATGAAAAACGGACAAGCGATTAGCATTCCGATTCCCGAGACCCAGAAATAAGAACCTGCAAAACGCGAACGCAATCTATCGGCGATGACGCCTCCCAAGAGCGTCGATACCAAACCTGCGACGACGGTGATCAATCCGAAGATCGTCATGCCTACGTCTGGACTTTGATTCCGAAAACGAAGATAAGCGGGGACCCAAAATCCCAGGCCGCCCGTTACAAAAGTCATCAATGTCATCGCGATGCAGTTGATGAGGTAGGAGCGTGTGCGGAACAAATTCAGGTAGTCACGCAGGCTGCGGCGCGGTGATTTCTGTGCCAGATGATCCGCTGCGACGCGCGGGTCGCGTTG
>QHPC01000249.1 GCA_003218915.1 Verrucomicrobiota bacterium | reverse complement strand
GATGCGCATCTTGAGTATTCCCGCGACAAACCGCAGGATCGGATAGGCGTCAGTTTCGGTACGGCGCTTGGCGGCGTTTGCAAGGCTGAAGAGCAATATCTCAGGTATCTAAAAAAGGGGGCGCGCGGAGTCCAACCTACGCTTGCCGTTCAGGTATTCGGCGGTTCGGCCCACTCGAATATTGCGATTGAATTCGGGTTTCGCGGTGTGGGCACGACAAATTCAAACAGTTGCGCCAGCGGCACGGTATCCGTCGGGGAAGCACTGCGTTACATCCGCGACGATTTCGCCGACGTAATTGTGGCGGGCGGAGCGGAAGCACCTCTGACGACTATTACAATCGGCGCATTCGACATCATCAAAACCATGAGCAGGTGGCCGGGCGACCCTACTCAGGCTTGTCGTCCGTTCGACCTGCTGCGCGATGGATTTGTCATGGGCGAGGGCGCGGCCTCACTCGTTATTGAAGAGCTTGAACATGCGCGCACCCGCGGCGCACACATTTATGCAGAAGTGTTGGGTTACAGCCTAAACAATGATGCGTTTCATATGACTTCGCCTCTGCCGAACGGTGAATCATCCATTCGCGCGATGCGTGAAGCGCTTGCGGACGCGCAATTAGCGCCCGGGCAGATCGATTACATCAACGCCCATGCCAGCTCGACCCAGCTTAACGACCGCGCGGAGACCGCCTCGATCAAACAAGTGTTTGGCGAGCATGCGCGACGAATCCCCGTTAGTGGGACAAAAGGTTATTACGCGCATCCTCTCGGTGCGACCGGCGCCATCGAGGCAGCGCTTTGCGCGCTGGCTTTAGATCGGCAATGGGTTCCACCCACAATTAACTATGCAAATCACGATCCCTCGTGTGATCTCGATGTTGTGCCCAATCACGGGCGCGACGCCGAATTGAAATACGTAATGAGCAACTCGTTCGGTTTCGGCGGAATTAATGCATGTGTCGTGCTGGGGAAAAAGCCTGATTAGCAACGCGGTCTGTCATCCCGAGTCGCGCAGACGACGAGGGACCTCTCAATCGAAGCTTGTGACAGACGAGATAATTTGAGGCTACCAACCTCGCTATGTGAGGTCCGTCGCTCCGCTCAGGATGACACGCTCGTGTATTACGGATTTATCCGAGCAAATCCGGCCGGTTTTCGCGGGTACGCTTGAGCGCCTGTTCTTTCCGCCACTTTGCGATCTCGGCGTGATTTCCGGAAAGCAAAACTTGCGGAACCTTCCAGCTGCGAAATTCTGCCGGGCGCGTGTACTGCGGAGCTTCCAGTAATCCGTGGTTGAAACTGTCGTCGACCGCAGATTGTTCATGACCCAGCGCACCAGGCAACAAACGCACGATTGCATCGACAAGGACGACCGCTGCAATTGCTCCGTTTGTGAGCACGTAATCGCCGATCGAAATTTCCAAGTCCACCAGATGTTCGATCACCCGGTGATCGACTCCTTCGTAATGGCCGCAAATGACGATGAGATGTGGTTCTTGCGATAGCTGTCTCGCCGTTTGTTGAGCAAATCGATGTCCGGCGGGAGACATCAGCACCACTTTGGACTCTTGATTTCGCAGATCTTCAACGGCCGCAAAAATCGGCTCCGGTTTCATCACCATTCCCTGGCCGCCGCCGAACGGTGCATCGTCCACGATGTGATGTTTGTCCGTGGTCCAGTCCCGCAGGTTATGGATCTGAAGATCGACAATTCCATTTTCCTGAGCGCGTTTCATGATGCTTTCGCCAAGAGGCGCGCGACAGATGTCGGGAAACAATGTCAGGATGTCGATCTTCATGACGGGAAAACGTCGAACGCCCAACGTTGCAACGCGT
Source organism: Verrucomicrobiota bacterium (assembly GCA_003218915.1). GTDB lineage: Bacteria > Verrucomicrobiota > Verrucomicrobiia > Chthoniobacterales > UBA10450 > Udaeobacter. Next base: position 9,079 of record QHPC01000249.1, on the reverse strand, counting down.
TTCCGGACAGCGCCATTCGCGTCGAAACGGACGCCTACAAATTATTCCACGATCTCGAGGATCGCCCGTTGGCCATGGCGCGCGGCAGAACTGGCGAGCAATGCGCGAATAGCGTGAATGGTCTGGCCAGCGCGGCCAATAACCCGGCCAACGTCTCCTCGTCGAAGTTGCAGCTTAAAGACCGTGGTTCTGCCGTTTGGAATTTCCGTGAGGACCATGTCGTCAGGAAATTCAATCACTTGGCGGATGACAAACTCGAGGAACTCTCTCATGCGACGGAAAGATTAACCACGAATCCGCCTTCGCACAATACTACGGCGCGACAGGTGAAGTCGAATTTTCCTCGTCAACGCCGCATTGCTGTAGCGCCCGCTGTCCCCAGCGGATGACATGAGAGACAGGTGCGCTAAGGACGGCGCACTCTACAGCAAGGCAAATTAGCTCGCTAGCTCGACGTTTCTGCTGGAGGCGCCGGAGGTGATGACGGTTCCTGGACCGATTGCTGCTCTTCTTGCTCTGCTTTGGCTGCCGGTTCCGCGGTCGCCGTTGCTTTCTTATTCTTCTTGATCAAGCTGCGCACCGTATCAGATGGCTGCGCGCCTTTGCTGATCCAGTATTCGACTCGATCAATGTTCAACGTGCTATTGTGACCGGGCTTCTTTGGGTCGTACGCGCCGATGATCTCGATAAATTTCCCGTCGCGCGGACTGCGCCTGTCGGCCACTACCACTTTGTAGTAGGGGCGATTCTTCGCTCCTTCTCTGCGTAATCTGATTGAAACTGCCATGTTAAGTTCTCATTCGCGCCAATTGCGCCATCATCTTTTTCATTTTGCCTGCGCTTTTCATCATCTTCCGCATCTGATCAAAGCGTCGTAGCAAATCGTTGACCTCCGTGACAGTACAGCCGCTGCCGCGCGCGATGCGCTGACGACGCCGCGCATTCAAAATGCCCGGACGCGTCCGCTCTTCGTTCGTCATCGAAAGCACGATGGCTTCCGTGTGCTTAAGCTGCTTCTCATCAACAGAGAGGCCTTGCACATTACTCATGCCGGGCAACATGCCAAGAATATTCTCCAGCGGCCCCATCCGCCGCATCATCTTGAACTGCGCCAGGAAATCATTGAAATCGAACGACGCGGTGCGCAGTTTCCGCTCTAACCGCGCGGCTTCTTCTTCGTCGACCGCTTCCGCCGCTTTTTCGACCAGGCTAACGACGTCACCCATGCCAAGAATTCGGCCTGCGAGTCGCTCCGGAACAAAGAGTTCAAACTGATCAAGCTTTTCCCCGGTCCCCGCGAACTTGATTGGCTGCCGCGTCACTTCCCGCATAGACAATGCCGCGCCGCCTCGCGCGTCGCCGTCGAGCTTTGTCAAAATCATTCCTGTAATCGATAGAGCGTCGTCAAAACGGGATGCAACGCTGACCGCCTGTTGGCCGGTGGCGGCATCAACAACCAACAGCGTTTCCTGCGGGTTTAAGAATTCTTTCAACCTTTTCAGCTCCTGAATCAGCGTGTCGTCGATCTCCTGGCGACCCGCCGTATCGAAGATTTCCACAATTTGCGTACCCGCCGATCTCGCTCTGCTGGATGCGTCAGCAGCGGCCCGCTCCACATTCTTCTCGCCTGCACCAGGAGTGAATACATCGACATCGATTTGTTTTCCCAGCGTTGCCAGTTGTTCGATCGCCGCAGGTCGTTGCAAATCGCAGGCAATTAAAACCGGAGTGCGACCCTGCTTTTTCAGAAGCCGGGCCAGCTTGGCAGAGGAAGTTGTTTTGCCCGACCCGTTAAGACCAACAATCAAAATACGACCAGAATCTCCCAGATTAACCGGTGCGGCATCGCCTCCAAGCAAGGTAGTTAATTCCTCGTGGAAAATTTTGACCATCTGCTGACCGGGCGTAATGCTACGAAGAACGGCTTCTCCAAGCGCTTTCTCTTTAACGCGCGCAATGAATCTCTTGGCGACTTGAAAATCGACATCGGCTTCTAGCAAAGCCAGGCGTACCTGGCGCAACGCGGCGTCGATGTTCGATTCGCTGATCGTACCGTGCCCACGCAGCTCTTTGAAGACGTCCTGGAGTTTGTCAGAGAGTTGGGAAAACATGATGCCAAAAATTAGACGTTGCGACGCATGAACTCAGGGGTAGCGCACGCGCCTTTGTGCGGTGGTGAGCACGTGCTCGCGTTCTCGCGCGACTATTTCTTAGGCGTCGCTATCGGCGAGGTCGCCGCTCCCGCGGCACCTTCTTCAATTCCGAAAGTCCAATGAGCTTCGACCTTTTTCCCCTGAGATTTCGCGCTGATAATCACGCTGCACGATTTCTCGTGCAACTTCTGCGTCACCTGATATGAGACTGTGCCCGACTTCGGATCGTAGCTCGCAGGAACAACGCCGAGACCGCTCACGCGCATTTGCATACTGCCAGGCTCGATCTGACCAATAGCGCTGAGGTTGGCCTTGATTAGCGGCAGCGCGGTACGCACCGTTTCGCCGTCTGCCGGCTGCGTCGAGAGATCCTTCGCGCCAACTTCAGCCACCGCTGCAGCGCCACCAGTTGAGGTCCCGATCATTTTCACCGCATCTTCAAACACCTTCGGTTTGTTCGCCTCGATAGCATAACGACCGATTGAATCGAGCGGCGACGTAAACGTGATGGGCTGGCCGTAAACCGTAAACATCGCCTCGTAGCCGGACTTTCGGGCAATTTCCTTGACGTGCTCGTTGTAATTCCCAAACGGCACCGCAAAGCAATTCACTTTGATGCCCAGACGCTGCTCGAGGAGTTGCTTGGAGCCCACTACTTCGTTTTGCATCCATTCCTCATACTGAGGGCCAGTCAATTTTGTCCGGGTCCTTTTTCCGCCGGGATTGGCTATCATTATGTTGTGGCCCTCACGCAAGTCCTGATGCGTCGCGGAATGCCCCTCGATGTCCACACCGTTGTCACGCATATCGGCAAGCTGTTCCCACGTGATCGCTTCCCCGCCGCCTAACGACCCACCGCGCACGCCTTCGGTGTAAATGAACATGGTAAAGGGGTAACCGAATTTCTTCATCATCGGCCACGCGACCTCGTACTGGGATTTCCAGCCATCATCGAAACTAACAACCGCGCATCGCGGCGGTATGTTCTTTTCACCTCGTTTCCAAGCGAGCAAATCCTGCATTGGAATTACGGTAATGCCGCGGTCCTTTAATTCCTTCATCTGCGCTTCAAACGCGGCGGGCGTGATCTCGGTTCCGGGATAGCGGATCTTGTCCACCAAACGGTGATAACAAAAAATAATTACCTGAGCCGTTTGATCGACAACCGGCTTGGTAATCTTTGGAGAGGCCGCCGCGATTGGCGTGGAAACGGCAGCGGACGTTGGTGATGAAGCACTCGCCTGCTGCGAGCTCGGGGAGACACTTTCCTGCTTCTTGCACATCGAAAGGTTCAGCGCCAGAAACAAAGGGAAGATCGCAAATCGGATTATCATAAAAGAAGTAAACGCATTAAGCACGGTAGCACAAAACACAAGTGCTTTTTCCAGCTGCGGTCAATAGACAGTCCCTCACCCAATTACGTTGCATCGTTTGAGCTTCGCCCGAAAAATTTTTTGGTAGAAGACGTATTTTTTGCTATTAGATCAGAATGCCGCGCCAGGTCACTCGTCTCCTTACAATCGCTTTTTTCGCTTCGTTAGCTGCTTGCAGTACCGTCACGACTACGGGCGTCAAAAACACAGGTAAAACGTTTAATACCGTCGTAGTGGACGCGGGACATGGAGGCAAAGATAGCGGTGCATATCGCCGCTACGGCCCCCCTGAGAAGATGGTTGCCCTGGATGTCGCCCAACGTCTCAACCGCAAGCTCCGCGAATCTCAGTTAAAAACCGTGATGACCCGTAACTCGGATGTCTTTATCGAATTGAACGATCGTGTGGCTATCGAGAATGCGGAGAAAAATGCGGTTTTCGTCAGCATTCACTTCAACGATTCGCGCCGGCGCGGCGTTCGCGGATTCGAAACGTACTATCATTCGGGCGCCTCATTCGATCTGGCGAGCCAGATCCAGGGAAAATTGATGACCATCCCGAATTCCGCAAATGGCGGCGTGCACACGGCAAATTTTCGCGTGCTGCGCCTGGCAAGCTGTCCCGCGGTGCTGGTGGAATGCGGGTACTTGAGCAATCGCTCTGAGGGTAACAAGACGCGCGATTGGGAATATCGTGAATTACTCGCTGACCGAATCGCGGAAGCAATTGTCGAGCAACGCTTCGGCTCTGGCGTTTACCGTGCGTCAGCGCAGGTAGCTGCACAATCGCAGCCGCAGACGGAACCGCGCAGCGGCGGCACGGGCCTGGCGCCGTCCACCGGACATCGCTAGAATTCCTTTCCGCGTTCTTCGCGTCCGATTGCTGCGAGTAAGATCAACCCCAAAAAGATCACCAGCGTAAAAAGCGCGAGCGCCTTTGCATAATCCGGATGCCCGCTTGCATCACGGAAATGATCGGCCAATCGGGCTTCGACGACGGCCGTGTTGGCGGCGAATAAATTTCCAAGTTGATACGCAACCCCGGGGAAGGTCCCGCGCACTGCGCCGGGCGAAAGTTCATTCAAATGCACGGGGACGATTCCCCAGGCGCCTTGCACCATGAATTGCATGGCAAACCCACCGATGACCAGAAGCGCGAAGCCCGGTGGAAAAACCCAGAGAGGAATAAGGATTATACCCAATATCGCAGTCAAAATAATCGAGCGACGGCGTCCCCATTTTTGCGACAGATGACCAACCACCGTTCCGCCGCAGATCGCACCAACAGCGTAAATGATCCCGGTCGCGGCCTTCTGCGTCACGCCATAGTGGCGTTGTTCACCGAGAAAAGTTTGATACATGTCCTGGGTCCCATGAGACATGGCGTTGAACGCCGTCATCAATAGGATCACGTAAACAAAGAGAACCCAGTGACGTTTTAGGACAACCAGCAGATCGCTCCAAAAATCACTCGTCTCGCGCTGCCGCTGCAGCCAAACCGGCGATTCGGGCACCCGCGCACGGATGTACAACACAAGAACCGCAGGCAGCGCTCCTGCGACAAAGAGGCCGCGCCATCCGAAGAACGGAAACACGATCCAATACACAACGGCCGCGAGCAGATAACCAAACGCATAACCTTGTTGTAAAATTCCCGAGAACAATCCCCGCGCGGCAGTCGGCAACGTCTCCATTGCCAGCGACGCGCCAAGTCCCCATTCTCCACCCATGCCGATTCCATAAAGCGCGCGGAAAATCAGCAGCCAGGTGTAATTAGGAGAAAACGCCGTGAGCAATTCCATGAGGGAATAGAAAATGATGTCGATCATCAGGGGGATGCGTCGTCCGAACCGGTCGCCGAGCAATCCGAAGATGAACGCCCCCAATGGACGCATCGCCAGTGTCAGCGTGATCGCGTAGGTCAGTTCGGCGATGCTCGTACCAAAGTCGCCCGCCATCGGCACGATCACGAACGTGAGCAGAAAAAAATCGAACGCATCGAGTGCCCACCCCAGAAAGCAAGCCAGGAACGTATTTCGTTGATTACGGTCAAGCGATCTGAAGAGTCGCACCGCTTCCATGGCGCATTGAGCTAATCGTCACACGCAGGGAAGTCGAGAGAATTGCTGGACCCGACAGCAAAGCCGTAATCGCAACGAACTCGACAGGTGCCGGATCCCGATAAGCGTTGACATCCAAAGGCGCCGCCGTATAGCGTCGGGAGGTTACAGCCGCAACGAAACTCTCTCTTCGATTCCGTCCGGGATCCTGCGCTGCATCTAAGATTAGCGTTCAACATAAAATCAGAGAGAAAAAAATTCATGAAATCAATCGTCAATATTATTGTCATTACATTATTGAGCCTGTTGCCTGTGACATTTGTTCAGGCGCAAGACACTCCAAAGGCCGCAAGCGAAAAACGTTCCACAATCGCCGGGGTCGGTAAACGAACCGACGTTTATCACGTCCATTTCACCAAGGCTGCACTTGGCAAAGCCGTCCAGTTAGGCGATTGGCTCAAGACGCCTAATCCCAACGACCCGATGCCAGGACATTTCATTGTCCTCCGTCACCAGGATGGCGACGCTTGGGATTACGTGGTCATTACCCACCTCGGTACCAAAGCGACCGTAGATGCTGCAGGCACGGCCGTGCCTGCGGACAAGCGTGACTTGAGCGAGTGGCACACCGATACCTTTGTCAGTGGTCCTTCATGGGAAGAATTCAGCCGCGCCATGGGTATTGGCGGCGACTCAGCATCCAAAACTGCGGGCTCGGTTTACTCCGTGTCATATTATCGCCCGGCTCCTGGTCACCGCGAGGAGTTGGAAAAGATGTTGAGCGAAGCGCCGAGCGGGACAGGCGACACGACTGCCGGCAATGTTTTGATGCAACACTTGGAAGGCGCAGACTGGACCTTCCTAAGCATCGCTCGCTACAATTCATGGGACGACTTTGCCACCGGGGAAAAAAACGCTGTGGCCCAGACTACGAAGAAGGATAGTCCCTGGTTCCGTTTGCGCGACCATACCGCATTTCATACGGACACTCTCACCGATCGTATTGCTCCGTAAGCTAACGCGCTGTTTCATTTGATGCGCGACTAAGGGCGATTAGTCCGCGATCGCGCAATGACAGCTCGCCTCTGAATCTTGCCGGGCGCGAATGCTGTATTCACTTTAGGCATTCGCACTCTTTTGACATTCGGTTTTTGCCATTCACTCTCAAGAAACCGAGCAACTTTCCCATGGTTGGGCTCGATTACCATCAGGAGCAAGAGTATATGTAGGACCATTGTAACACATCTACGCATCATGATGCGTCAATTTGTTGCTTGATTCCCGAGGGAAACGCTCTTTAGTTCCCGGACAATCATGGCTACAAATGGTCTTCATCCTCTGGAAGCGCTCCTGCGCGAACGCATCGTCTTACTCGATGGCGCAATGGGCACAATGATCCAGCGCTACAAGCTGTCCGAGGCGGAATATCGAGGAGAACGGTTCGGCGATTGGAAGGGCAAAGACCTCAAGGGCAGCCTGGAACTGCTCAATCTAACCCGGCCGGAAGTCGTAGAGGAAATTCACGCTGCTTATCTCAATGCCGGGGCTGACGTTGTCGAAACGAACACGTTCAGCGGAACAACCATAGGCCTGAACGATTTCCTGTTTCAGGGCGAGCCCACGCGTGGTCGCAAAGATCAGGAATTCTTTCAGCGCGTGGTGGACGATGCCGATCTTCGCGAGCTCGTTTACGAAATTAATTTTAAAGCCGCTCAGATCGCGCGTCGCGCCGCGGATCGCGTCGCGAATGAAACCGGACAGCAACGATTTGTCGGCGGATCAATGGGACCGCTTCCTGTGGCAGGTTCGATTTCACCTGACGTAAATGATCCGGCATTTCGCGCGGTCTCATTCGATCAACTTCGGCAAACTTACTTCGACGAAGCCAAAGCCCTGCTCGAAGGCGGTGTCGATCTATTCATTGTCGAAACGATTTTCGACACACTCAACGGAAAAGCAGCACTGTTCGCCATCGCGGATGCTCTGGAAAAAATCGGACGCAAGGTGCCGTTGATGATCTCGGGCACTGTGATTGACAAATCCGGCCGAAACTTGAGCGGGCAAACCGTCGAAGCATCTCTCATATCGATCGCGCACGCGGAGCCGCTCATCGTCGGTTTGAATTGTTCACTCGGTCCGGATGAAATGGAACCGTTCGTGGAAGAGCTGGCGCGCGTTTCGCCGTACTACATGAGCGCATATCCAAACGCGGGTCTGCCGGATCCCCTCTCGCCGACCGGTTTTCCAGAAACAGCAGAAACTTTCGCACCCAAGGTCGCGAAGTGGGCAGAGAACGGCTGGCTCAACGTGGTGGGTGGTTGCTGCGGCACAACGCCGGATCACATTCGAGCGCTGGCAAAACTGACGCAGAAATTCTCACCGCGTGCTGTGGAAAGAAACACCAAGCACACATGATTCTGCGACTTTCCGGGCTCGAACCGTTAAACATTACGCCGGAGTTCGGCTTCGTTGTCATCGGCGAGCGCACCAATATCACGGGATCGCCGAAGTTTTCGAAGCTAATTCTCGCAGGCGATTTCGACGGCGCTCTGGCTGTAGCGCGTCAGCAGGTGCAGGGCGGCGCGAACCTTCTCGACGTGAATATGGACGAAGGGATGATCGACTCGGAGGCGGCCATGGTCCGCTTCCTGAATCTGATCGGCAGTGAACCGGAAATAACGCGGATCCCAATTGTGATCGACAGCTCGAAGTGGAGCGTCATCGAGGCAGGGCTCAAATGCTTGCAGGGAAAAGCAGTGGTGAATTCCATCAGCCTGAAAAACGGCGAAGAAGACTTTCTCCGGCAAGCCCGGTTAATCAGGCGATATGGCGCTGCCGCCATCGTGATGGCGTTCGATGAGCAAGGCCAGGCGGATAGTTTTCAGCGCAAAATCGAGATATGCGCGCGCGCCTACGAGCTCTTGACCAAACAGGCAGGTTTGCCTGCAAGTGACATTATCTTCGATCCAAACATTTTGACCGTCGCTACGGGGCTCGAAGAACATCGGAACTACGCGGTCGATTTCATCAAAGCGACCCAGTGGATCAAAAAGAATCTTCCTGGTGCGCGCGTCAGCGGCGGCGTGAGCAACATTTCTTTTTCGTTTCGCGGTAACAACACAGTGCGCGAAGCAATGCATGCCGCGTTTCTTTTCCACGCCATTCGCGCAGGTCTCGACATGGGAATTGTCAATGCCGGACAACTGGCGGTGTACGAGGAAATCGAGCCCGAACTACTAGAACGCGTCGAAGACGTGCTGTTGAACCGGCGGGACGATGCGACCGAACGGCTGGTCGAGTTCGCAGAAAACGTCAAAGCGAAAGATAAAACTCCAGTTGCCGACAAAGCGTGGCGAAAAGAACCTGTCGAAGAGCGTCTGAAACATGCGTTGGTTAAAGGCATCGTCGACTACATCGACACCGATACGGAGGAAGCGCGTCAAAAATGCAAACGACCGCTCGATGTGATTGAAGGGCCGCTCATGTCCGGGATG
>QHPC01000299.1 GCA_003218915.1 Verrucomicrobiota bacterium | reverse complement strand
GACTACTTCTTCAACAATTTGTCTTTGGCCGTCGCAAGTTCTTTGAGTTTGCCGTCATCAACTTTGGGATACGCCAAATCGAGATCGGCGAGCGCGTCGATCACAGCCGCAGCGACGACGACGCGAGTAAACCATTTGTTGTCGGCGGGAACGACATACCACGGCGCATGTTTCGTCGCGGTTTCCTGGATCATCTCCTCGTACGCTTGCATGTAGTGGTCCCAGAAATCCCGCTCAGCGGCGTCGTTAGATGAGAACTTCCAATTCTTCTGGGTGTCCTCGATTCGCTCCAGGAAGCGCCGTTTCTGTTCTTTCTTCGAGGCATGGAGAAAGAATTTTCGCACCACCACGCCGTTCCGCCCCAGATATTGTTCGAAATTGCGGATGTCTTCGAAACGCTCCGACCAGATTTCTTTGCCGACCAATTTCGGCGGCAGTTTCTGCTTAGCTAAGAATTCGGGATGCACGCGGACAACGAGCACCTCTTCGTAGTAACTACGGTTGAAGATTCCGATGTGCCCGCGATTGGGCAGGCATTTCATACAACGCCAGAGGTAATCATGATCCAGGTCCTCAGCCGATGGCGACTTGAATGAAAATACCTGGCAACCTTGTGGGTTTATGCCTGACATCACGTGTTTGATGGCGCCGTCCTTGCCGGCGGCGTCCATTGCTTGAAAGATCAAGAGGACAGCCCATTTGTCCTGCGCGTAAAGCTTGTCCTGCAGATCGGCGAGGGCAAGGACACCACTAGCCAGGGCTTCCTTTGCTCTCGGCTTGTCTGCTTCCTTGGTGAATTCAAGCGTGTTGTTCGGATCGACGTCTTTGAGACGAAAATCTTTGCCTTTGCTAACTCGGAATGACTTGGCCAGGCCACGCACTACTTTGATAATTTCTTTTGTTTTCATATGAATTTCAATCGTTAGACCTAAGGCCGGCAATTTTTTCTACAAGGGATCACATCGTTAACCAAAGCGCTTCAATCTGCGAAGGCTTTCCGGGGCGGGGGATTCTTTTTGTCCGGCCGTGCCAATAAGCAGCCAGGCAACAATCGCACTGACTACCGCCAGCGCCGCTCCAATCGCCATGATTAGTCTGAAAGCATGCACGAAGGATTCGCCAATCGCTTGTCCAATCAATTGTCGGGTCATCTGGTCCAACTCTTCAGGCAGAGAGGCGCCTGCGAGCTTACTACGTTGAGCTTGCAATGATTGCCACGCCGCAGGGGGTGCGTTCACCTCGACCAATCGCCGATCGATTGCATGGTTAAAGGAGTGGAGCATGACGATTCCAAGAACGGCGATCGCGAGCAGTCCAGCTCCTCTGGCAACTGCGTTGTTGACGCCGGAAGCAATGCCGACGCGATTCGGTGCGACGGAATTCATCACTGTCGTAGTCAGAGGCGCCACACTTACGGCCATGCCTGTTCCGAGCACAGCAACTGCAGGAAAAAATGATTGCCAGTAACCGGCGTTCAAGCCGGGCAACATGAAAAGCGCGAAGCCAAGAGCTGCGATTAACGGACCGATAACGAGTGGAATTTTCGATCCGTATCTTTCGACGAGTCCGCCTGCCCAGCGAGAAAGAAGAAAGATGATCAAGATAAACGGCAGGAAACGTCAGCAGGTTCGCTCCGGTAAATGTTCGCGATTGAAATAGAGCGAGCGGCAGCATTGGATTAGGGAGCCGAGCCTCGATCGTCAGGAAAGCGGCTAGAAGGATGGCTGATGCAATGAGCGCTGCGAGCACTGATCGATCGCCGAGACCGAGCCGCGAAGATTCGATCAGACCATAAACTAACGCACCCAGGCCAAACGTTATCAAAATTGCGCCTAACCAATCCAGTCCCTTGCTCTCCTTGTCGGAACTCTCCGGAACGCGCCACAGCGAGATAAAGATTATCAAAACCGCGATTGGAACATTGATGAAGAAAATTGCGCGCCAGGAAAGATGTTCGATCAGCCAGCCGCCAATCACCGGCCCAATGGCGGTCGTGATCGCACTGAAGCCCGACCAGGTGCCGATCGCGCGTCCCCGTTCGTTTTCCGGAAACGAAGTGCTAATGATAGCGAGACTGCCGGGGACGAGCAGCGCCGCACCGAGTCCCTGTGCTGCCCGTGCGGCAATCAGTTGATGGATGTTTGGCGCAAGGCCGCACCACGTGGACGCCACAGCGAAGAGAGCGACGCCAATCAGAAAGACTCGGCGCCGCCCGTAATGATCTCCGAGCGATCCGCCGACGAGCAGAAGCGCCGAAAGCAATAGCGAGTAAGCCTCGATGACCCATTGCACCTCGACGATGGTAGCGTTGAGGTTCGTTTGCAGCGCGGGCAACGCCACGTTCACAACCGTGCTGTCGATAAAGGCCATACTGGAAGCGAGGGTTGTGGCCACAAGCACCCAGCGCCCGGCAAGTTTCGAACAAGGCGCGCTGGCCAGACGCGAGCGAATTACGCTCTCGTCACAAGGTTCCTGGATAGATTGAAGCATGACGGCGTCCTCTCATTGCCGCGCTGTCGCAGCACAGACCAGTGTGCGTTCCGGTTTCTACGGCTTCAAGCGAACATTGAATTTTCATTTGCACTGCAGATTGATCCAGTTTAATACTTAACCAGATGGTTAAATATTCTTCGAGAACATTAAATCGCACGTTCGCCGCGCTGGCTGATCCCACTCGCCGGCGCATCCTGGCTCATCTGGCGCGGGGCGATAAATGTGTGACGCATCTGGCGAAACCGCATGCCATGTCGCTCCCAGCGGTCTCGAAACACTTGCGCGTGCTGGAGAAGGCCGGGTTACTTCGGCGTCGGCGCTATGGACGCGTTCACGAAATACGCCTCGATGCCAAGCCGCTCCGCCAAGCTGCCCAGTGGGTGGAGGAGTATCGCAAGTTCTGGCAGGGATCGCTCGATCGCCTGGCCGATTATTTAGAAAAACAGAACCGGCCATTGGAAAAAAGGAAAACGAAGTAAAGAGAAAATCGACATGTGTCCCGCGTGCATCGCTAACATTACCGTCATGACCGTCGGCGCGACGTCCGGCGGAGGAGCGGTTGCGTTCGTGTTTAGGAGTTTTTACAGGGGCAACAAACAAAGAAAGACAGAGAACAATCAAAATGAAAACCAAAGAAGTCGAAAAGAAAAAGAAGCAGATGAATCCTCCCAGAATCGTGTCGTCGAAGGAGTGGGAGGCTGCGCACCAACAACTGCTCGTGAAGGAGAAGAAGCTGACCCGCGCTCGTGACGCGCTGGCCGCCGAGCGTCGGCGGATGCCGTGGGTTGCCGTTGAGAAAAATTACGAGTTCGAGGGGCCCAAAGGCAAGGCGAGTCTGCTCGACCTGTTCGACGGCCGCCGTCAGTTGATCGTCTACCGGGCCTTCTTCGAGCCGGGCGTGGTCGGCTGGCCCGAACATGCATGCGTCGGCTGCTCCATGGTGGCCGACCAGGTCGCTCACCCCGCTCATCTGAACGCCCGCGATACCACACTCGTGTTCGCCTCTCGCGCGCCGCAGACGGAGATCAAGCGTCTAAAGGCACGAATGGGGTGGCAGTTCATTCCTTGGTACACCATCACGGACGGCTTCGACAAGGACTTTGGCGTGGATGAGTGGCACGGCACGAACGCGTTCATCCGCGACGGCGACCGCGTATTCCGCACCTACTTCATCAGCGGCCGCGGCGACGAACAGATGGGGAACACTTGGAACTACCTCGACATGACTGCGCTCGGGCGTCAGGAAGAGTGGGAGGACTCGCCGGAGGGCTTCCCTCAGACCCTGCCGTACGAGTGGTGGAGGTGGCACGACGAGTACGGCAACGACGAAGCTTCCGCCAAGGTCCTCGAACAGGTCCGTCGGGGCCGCGCGGCCGGGCAAGCGGCCGGTGACACCACGTGATCGCGCAGTTCCCGCCGACGCTAAACAACACAAATTCTTATCGATAAACGAGAACCTATGGCTGAAGCGGAAAAGCTCTCACTGGAAATCAAACGTTTCATTAATGCGTCGCGAGATCAGGTTTATGCCGCCTGGACCGATCCCGCGCAGCTAACGAAGTGGTTCGGTCCGGAAAATGTTAAGACTCGTAACTTGATCGCCGACGTGCGGGTAGGGGGCCAGTTCCGCTGGGACCTCACGGACCCGGACGGTAAAGACCTTACCATATCCGGCGAATACCGTGAGGTACAGCCCGGCAAGAAGATCGTGTTCACCTGGCAGTTGGAACAGGATGAAGATTGGAAAAACCACAACAGCATCGTCGCGGTGGAATTCTTCGATCGCGAGAATGGTACGGAGCTCCGTCTGACTCACGAAAAACTTCCAAACGAAGCGTCACGGGACGATCACAATCAAGGCTGGAACAGTGTGCTCGATAAACTGGAGAAATTTCTCATGGTACGAAGCGCTCGACACGCTTTACGACGACAACATAGTGAGCGTCGAAGCGTTCAGCATGAGCGGCGGCTCGCCCGAAACGCGGGGGAAAGAAGCCGTGCGCGGTAAGATCGATTGGTGGGTGAACGCAACGGAAGTGCATAGCTTCACCGCCAACGGCCCGTTTGTCGCGCACGATCGATTCGTCGTGCAATACGATGCGGACGTCACCGACAAGAATTCGAAGCAGCGGCGAAAACTATCCGAGGTCGGCGTTTACACCGTTAAGAATGGCAAGATCGTGTGCGAAGAATTCTTGCCTCGCGTCTGATCGAGATTTACGCGCTCCGAATTCCGGACTGCTTTCGGAGAACCAGGCAAATCGTCTCGGTGTCGGTCATCAACGCGTCCCCGGTAAACTTCAAGCTGTCGATCGAACGCTTGGCGGCTTCTTCGTTGCCCGCGCCGCACGCGTCAGTGACGAGCACCGGGATATAGCCAAGATCGGCCCCGTGGCGCGCTGTCGGTTCGATTCCAATCTCGGTCGCTACGCCGACAATAATGAACGCATTGATGCCGCAATCTCGAAAAGCGAAGTCGAGCCACGTGCCTTCGAAAGCCGACATCGTCAACTTGTCGAATACTCCGTCAGCAGCACGCGGTGATAACTCGGGGATGATTTCAAATCCCGGTGTGTCGCGTAAGAACCAAGGTTTGACTTCTTCCGGTGAGCCAACGTGTTGCCAAGTCATGGCCATGCGGAACTGAAACATGCCCATGAGTTCTTTCGGCAGCGAAAGATGTCGGGAAAAGAATACACGCACGCCGGCCGACCGAGCAGCGGTGAGGACCTTCGAAACCTGCCGCGTCACCGCACCGCCATTCTTGATCTGACTCAAAATTCCAATCTGCATATCGTAAATGAGAAAGGCTAGCCGTTGTGGATCGCACACCTCTTCCAGCGTCTGCGGTATACTGAGTCCATGGGTCGTTTTCATGTTTGATCTTATAACGTCGCTTAACCCTTGGCCGCGTACTTGTCGATCAATGCTTGGAAGCGAGGATCTTTGCGCAATGGATCCCACACTGGGTCGAGCTTGAGGCTTGGCACCGTGAGGCCATTAGGCACAGTAAGCAAATGATCAAGGAGGAGAAATGCTTCGTCGCGTTCTCCGACCCAAGCGTAGATTTCGGCAAGTGCAGCGGTAGCTTGCGGCCCATCGAAAGCGTCTTGAGATTCCGGGACCAATTCGACCGCCTTCCTGCCTTCGTTAATCGCGTCTTCTTTCAGGCCCAACCCTGCAAGAACGGCGCCGAGCTGCACGTGACGACCCGGATCGCCGGGAGCCTCACGCACAAGTTGCTCCGCCACACGTCTCGCGCGCTCGAAAGCGGCTTGCGCCTTAATTTTATCGCCTTGGTACAGATAAAGTTTCCCTTCCAAGAAAGCTTTTGGGCAAGGGCCGGTCTCTGGGTAATTCAATGTCTCGCCGCGAAATTGCTGCGCCACTTGAAGAGCATCGGCGAACTTCCGTTGCAGCATCAGAATCCACACCCGCGCTGACGTGACGAGCCCGTCTGGATCGAATTCCGCAGGCACCAAGGACAATTGATTTTTTGCGTAGCCGACGTCGCCCTTCCACGCGATGGCCAAGGCGCATTTCATTCCGCGTGATGCAAACGATTGCGGATCCGCAACAATAGCCCGATCAAAAATCTTGTCAGCAGTCTCGAAATCGCGCTGAGCCATGTAGTTAAGACCGAGGTTAAAAAGAACGTTCGCGTTCTTTGGATCGAGAGAGGCCGCCTTTTCAAAATTCGCGGTTGATTCGACCCACTTGCCTTGACGCCGCTGAATGGCGGCGATCGCCGAGTAGGCCCGCGCTTCGTTCGGCAGGTCACCCTTGGCGATCTCAAACTCGGTCAGAGCGCGCTTGTAATCACGATCACCGTAATAATACGAAAAACCGAGCGCGAGATGTCCTTCCGGAAGATCCGGCTGCAATCGCAGCGATTCATTGGCATTGAGACGCGCTTTTTCGCGACGGCCCGATGTCGGCTCGTAAGTGTGATACATCCAGCTCTCCACTTCCGAGAGACCGGCAAACGCCAGAGCAAAGTTTGGGTCGAGCTT
>QHPC01000295.1 GCA_003218915.1 Verrucomicrobiota bacterium | reverse complement strand
CGCTTCGGAACAAAACAGAAAGCAGCAGAGTTTTGGAAAAAAGTCGGCGCGCCGGAAAAAGACGACGTTTGCGTAGGAATCGGAATCAAACCGGTGAGTCGATCCGGCACCGTCCGCCTGGTGCACAGCGCGATCTCTTACGCGATTGCGAACCGGCGGAAGAGCGTGACGCTCGTCCACAAGGGCAACATCATGAAATTCACCGAAGGCGCTTTCCGCGACTGGGGCTATGAGGTCGCGAAACAATATTTCGGCGCAAAGGAGATCGATGGTGGGCCCTGGTGCGAGATTCCCATGGGTAAACCGGGCGCCGGCATCGTGATCAAGGACGCCATCGCCGATAACGCGCTCCAGCAATTCCTCTTGCGGCCAGCAGACTATGACGTGATCGCGACGCTTAATCTCAATGGTGATTACATGAGCGACGCGCTGGCCGCGCAGGTGGGCGGAATCGGAATCGCACCCGGAGGAAACATCAATTACATCACCGGCCACGCAGTGTTCGAAGCGACGCATGGCACCGCGCCGAAATATGCAAACCAGGACAAGGTCAATCCTGGGTCGGTGATTCTTTCTGGCCAAATGATGTTCGTTTACATGGGCTGGACAGAAGCGGCCGAGCTGATTCTGAAGGGTTTAAGGGGCGCGATTGCAAGCAAACACGTTACCTACGATTTCGCGCGTTTGATGGAAGGAGCGACCCAGATCAAGTGTTCGCAATTTGGCGACAATGTCATCGCTCACATGTGAACAAAATGACCCGCCTTCGCCAATCGGCATGTCAGGCGAAATCCGAATGGCGAATGACGAAACAAATGCCAAGTGATCAAATGACGAAACGATTTGGATCCTCCTGTTTGCGCTTTGGGTTTCTTCATTCATTCGTCATTTGTTTGCTCTTGGGTTTGTTAGCAGGAGCCGGCACCGCCTTCGCCGAGAAGCGCAACATTACCGAAAAAGATTTGTTCGATTTCGTCTGGATTGGAGACCCGCAAGTTTCGCCGGACGGATCGCGAGTAGCGTTTGTGCGCGTCACGGTTAATGATAAGAAGGAAGGTTACAATACTTCTATCTGGACGGTGCCGCTCGAAGGCGAGGAAGAGCCTCATCAACTTACAAAAGGCGATCACGATTCCGTTCCTCGCTGGTCGCCGGATGGAAAATTTTTGCTCTTTCTTCGCGCGACTGAGAAGAATGGCAAGCCCGAGCCGCCACAACTGGCGATCCTGCCAATAGCAGGCGGCGATTCATTTGTCTTTACGGATCTGCCGAAAGGCGCAGCAAATCCAAGCTGGGCCCCGGATGGAAAGACGATCGCCTTCACCAGCGACACGAACGCGGAAGACGTGGCCAAACAGGAAAAGAAAAAGGCAAAAGAATCCGCCTCCGCCAAGGCTACGGCGGACAAGGAACGCTCGGCTCCGTCGCCCGAACCTGAATCTGAACACGAGAGCGATGTTCGCGTGATCACACACGCCGTTTATCGGCAGGACAATGAAGGCTACATCGACCCTAAGCATCCCACACACATCTGGCTCGTGAGCGCGCCCCGCAGTGCCGACGAAAAAGTAAAGCCACGGCAGCTCACTAAGGGCCGATTCGATGAAGATAGCGCCACCTGGTCCAAGGACGGTTCGCTAATCTATTTCACATCGGATCGGAATGACGAACCGTATTACGAGCTGCCAAAGACTGATCTTTATTCGGTGGCGGCAGCCGGCGGCGAACCAGTAAAAATCACAACGATTGATTTACAGATCGGGGGTTTTGGCCCCGGCGCAGGCGGGCTGTCACTCAGCCCCGATGGGAAACAGGTCGCGTTTACAGCATCCACCACACGCCCGATCACCTCATACACGCAGCCCGATCTCTGGGTCCTCGATCTTTTGCCAAATGCAAAGCCGCGCAATTTGACCGCGAACTTTGATTTCGATGTGCCTGGGTTTGTGATTGGGGACGGCGCACCCCCGCGGGCAGGTGGACAAAACAAGCCGATCTGGATGCCAGATGGCAAAGGCCTTATTGCGGTTTACACCAAGGAAGGGAAAGCGAATCTGGCGCTGTTCGATCTGCCCGTAGCCCAGGACGCCGATCTCGGCAAGACCGGGGTACACGATTTAACTTCTGGAAACCAGGGCGTGATGAGTTTTCGCGCATCGGCTGACGGGTCGAAGTTGATCTATGTGGTTTCAACACCGACGCGCATCAACGATCTTTTTGTCCTGGACCACACGGCCAGTAATGCGACGCCTAAACAGTTGACGCATGTCAATGACCAACTGTTCTCGGAGCTAAACCTAACCGAGCCGGAAGAAATCTGGTACGACAGCTTTGACGGCAAGCACATCGAAGCCTGGGTGCAAAAGCCGCCGAACTTCGATTCAAACAAAAAATATCCTCTAATCCTGAACATTCACGGTGGGCCGCACGTCGCGTACGGTCATATTTTCGATCACGAATTTCAGTGGATGGCGGCCAAGGGTTATGTGGTCCTCTATCCGAACCCACGCGGAAGCACAACTTACGGCCAGGAATTTGGGAACATTATTCAGTATCATTACCCGGGGGACGATTACAAAGATCTGATGGCTGGCGTGGATGAGTTGATCAAGCTCGGTTACATCGACGATAAGAAGCTCGGCGTGACCGGCGGTAGTGGCGGGGGCCTGCTAACCAACTGGGTGGTGGGCCAAACAAACCGTTTTGCCGCAGCCGTCGCGCAGCGCGATATCGCCAGCTGGGAAGATTGGTGGGGTTCGGGGGACTTCACGCTCTTCCAGCCCACCTGGTTCAAGGCGCCGCCATTCGAAGATCCGCAGGAATATCGAGCGCGTTCACCGATC
>QHPC01000248.1 GCA_003218915.1 Verrucomicrobiota bacterium | reverse complement strand
GAAGTTTTGAAAGATCACCCAACCATGATTTTCTTTACCGCGGAAGACCACGGGGAATCGCCGCTGTTTGCTGCATTTCCGAGCCAGCAAAATCCAATTGAAGGTGAGGCCACAAAGACTCCACTTCATGTCCATGCCGATGATCTGTGTTTTGCGGGTGGTCGTCTGTTTTTCACGCGTATGTCTGCGGTCGCGCCGAACGAAATTTGGAAATATGAATTACGTGACGAACTGGCGATCCGTTTCGGTGAGCCTTGGGAGGCCGTCACCCACATGAACGACGCGCTGTTGTCGCAGATCGACATGCAGTCTTTGGAATCGTTCACGTTCAAAGGCGCAAACAACGACGACGTGCAGGGTTTCATGATCAAACCGCCGGGATTCGATCCGAACAAAAAATATCCGCTGAAATTTTTGCTTCACGGCGGGCCACAAGGGGCGTGGGGAAATTCGTGGACGTATCGCTGGAACGCGGAGTTGTTCGCGGCGACCGGAAATTATGTAGTAGTGATGATCAATTTCCACGGGTCGACCGGTTACGGACAGAAGTTTACCGACTCGATCAGCGGCGATTGGGGCGGCAAACCGTATGTCGATCTGATGAGGGGACTCGATTACCTCGAAAAGACCTATCCGCTCATCGATAAGAACCGCGAGGCGGCGCTCGGCGCAAGCTACGGCGGCTACATGGCCAACTGGTTGTTAGGCCATACGGACCGCTTCAAATGCATCGTGTCGCATGATGGCATGTTTAACGCTGAGTCGGCGTATGGCACGACGGAAGAGTTGTGGTTTGCGAACTGGGAATTCGGCGGTCCGCCGTGGAAAAAACGGGATGCTTACCGGAAATGGTCGCCGCACGAGTACGCGCAGAATTTCAAAACACCAACTCTGGTCGTGCACGGCCAGAACGATTATCGGCTCGATGTGTCGCAAGGATTCGATCTTTTCACGACGCTGCAAGTTCTGAAGGTGCCCTCGAAAATGTTGTATTTCCCCGACGAAGGCCATTGGGTGCTTAAGCCGCAGAACAGTCAGCTCTGGTACAAGACCGTGAACGATTGGGTGGATCAATGGTGCAAATGACCCGCCTGTCATCCCGAACGCCGTTTGCACGGCTCGGGATGATCAGGACGCGCGATCACGGAGGTTTGGGGAGCACAGGCTGCCAGCCCGTTCATCTCGGCAGCTTGCCGAGATTGGGGGAAGCGGCGGTAGCTCGGAATTTCGCGTGCACAGATGTTGCCGGCAGGGCAGCCGGCAACCACAGGCTGGCAGCGTGTGCTCCCCAGAACGCAGCTACGCAATACCGCCCTCGCTTGACTTTTTGCGCAGGTTGCGCATTAAGAATGCCGTCGAAACTATGCATCATTCTATGTTGGGTGTTTTGCGGGTAATTGTTTCTGTTGGTCTCGTTTGGCTCGTCGCGGGATGCGGCGAAGACGCCCGTTATTCTGCCAGGACGCAGTATTTGGGTGGCGTTTACGGTGAAGGGCCGCCTGGCGCACCGCGTGACACAGTCTCTTACTGGGATGGAGACAGCGTCAACGGAAGCCCTTCTGTAAAGATCAGCCTCGGGGAACAGCGCGCCTATTTTTACAAGGGAGGCGTGCTTGTCGGTGTTTCGCAATTATCGACCGGCCGCGAGGGATTAAACACTCCCAGTGGTACTTATAAAATTATTCAAAAGGACAAAGACCACGTTTCCAGCTTGTTCGGAGATTATGTGGACTCGGCCGGCAACGTGGTTGTGCCCAACGTGGACATAAAAAAAGACCCCAAACCGCCAGGCGCTCACTTCAGAGGCACGCCGATGCCCTACTTTATGCGCATCGTGTCAGGGACGGGCATGCACGCAGGTTATTTACCGGGCTATCCCGCGTCGCACGGGTGTATCCGGATGCCCGAATTCATGGCTGAGGATTTCTTTAAATCGGTCTCAGTGGGAACGCCGGTCACAATCACGAATTAGCTCGAATCACCGTAAAAGGCATCGCCCATGCGGCGCACATTTCCGTTCCGCTTCTCCGCCTCTCCCTCGGCGAGGGGAGAGGACTGAGGTGAGGGGTTGGCGCCTGTCGGTCGCTGTTGCTAGGAAATCCTCACCCCCCTCTCCTTCGCAGACGAAGAGGCGAGCCCTTGTCGCTTGCTGTGTTGCAGTGCGCATCGAAAGGAAAATCCACGAATCAGCACCCCTCTTTTTTGGCCGCTCGTATCTAGGCTTGCAGAAAATTCCGGGTAACGGCATCCTGATTATTCCGCTGAGAAGAATATGATCGTCATCACGCAACCAAATGCCACGGAAGAGCAGATCCAGCGGATCATCACGCGAGTGCGCGAGTTCGGCTTGGAGGCACAAATCAGCCGCGGCGCATCCCGCGTGATCATTGGCGTAATCGGGCCGGAAGCGCTCCTTCGCGAAAAGCCGATCGCCGCGATGCCAGGCGTGGAAGCCATCATCCCCGTGTTGAAGCCATACAAGCTTGCCGCGCGCGATTCTCGCGGGGCCTCGTCTGTTGTAGTCGGCGACGTCCGGTTGGGTGACCATGAAGACGTCGTTCTCATTTGCGGCCCGTGCTCGGTCGAAAGCCGGGAACAGATTCAGTCGATCGCGACGATCGTAAAAGAATCCGGCGCAAAAATTTTGCGAGGCGGCGCGTTTAAACCGCGGACCTCGCCATACAGTTTTCAAGGGTTACGCGAAGAGGGGCTTCGTTTCCTCGCTGAGGCGCGCGCGAAAACAGGCTTGCCTGTTGTCACTGAAGTCATGGATCCGCGCGATCTGTCCATGATCGAGAAGTATGCAGACTGTCTTCAGGTCGGGACCCGTAACATGCACAACTTCTCGCTCCTGAAAGAAGTAGGTCGCAGCAGGCTTCCCGTGCTGCTTAAGCGCGGGTTCAGTGCCACGATTTACGATTTGATGATGAGCGCCGAATACATCCTCAACGAGGGGAATCCAAACGTAATCCTCTGCGAGCGCGGCATTCGCACCTTCGAAACCGCGGCACGCTATACGCTCGATCTGAGTGCTGTTCCAATCTTGAAGTCTAAAACGCATCTGCCAGTCATTGTCGATCCGGCGCACGCTCTCGGTCTGCGCGATTTCGTCCCCCAGATGTGTCTGGCCGCAGTCGCTGCCGGCGCAGACGCGCTCATGATCGAAGTGCACGATTCTCCCGAGATGGCCAAGAGCGACGGGAACCAGGCGCTTACGCCGGAGATCTTTGCCGAGCTCGTTCCGCGTCTTCGGGCCGTTGCCGCAGCCATCGGCCGCGCACTGTAGCCGCCTCGCTGTGTCGAGGCGTTCCCCGCGCAGGCCGCACGGCGGCACAGCGCCGTGGCTACAAAAGCTCGCGTTCAGCCGCGCAACTACTGCGCGTTTCACACAGACGCGGCTACAACTCTCGCGGAATTTGGCGTAAACTCTGCAGTGGAAAAACCAATCGGGATAGAGCTTCTGCAACGTGTCGCGGCGAGCGAACCCATGGCGCGCAAGCTTCATGCGATCCACGATGCTCAGTGGCCGGTGCAGTTCTCACATATCATCCAGCCGGCCCAGCCATTTCTGGCCGCCATAATCGGGCACGCCTGGCATCAGCTATCGTCCAATCATGGGCACGCTGCCGATTCCACGATTTGGATCCTTTGTCCCAGCGTTCATTCCCAAGAGTTACTCTACGAAAGTCTGCTCAACTGGCAGCCGGACGCGCTTTTCCTCCCGGAAGCAGAGTTTGCAGCTGCTGAAAATGTTTTGCCGGATCAGGAAATTGCCGCCGAGCGACTGGCAGTCCTGATGCAAGTCGGGCGCGGAGCCGGCCGACACGTCATCGTAGCAACACGCGCGAGTCTCGACCAAGCTGCGCCGAAACACGGCGCGCTGGAATCTGCAGTCACCCAACTTCAACGCGGGGCGACCTTGACGATGGAAAGCCTGCTTGAACGACTCGTAGCCAGTAGCTATGAGCGCGTCGCCCAGGTCACCACCCGTGGACAATTCGCCGTCCGTGGCGGCATTGTTGATCTTTATTCGTGGCAGGCCCCAATGCCTTTCCGGGCAGAATTCTTCGGAGACCAAATCGAATCCCTTCGTGAGTTCGACATTGATACCCAAACTTCAGTGCGCGATCTGAAGTCGGTCGACATTTTGCTCGACCAGGGAGCGCTGGACGGGAGCGGTCAGGTTCGCGATTACGTCCAGCGCGATCACCTTGTAATTGACGTTGAGCCAGACATGGAGGGCGGACCTCCAGCGACCACGGGCTCGCCGGAACTCCCCCCTCCACACATCAAGATCAGCGAAGGCTGGATTGAGACTGGTCCGGAAGATTTCAGCGGTGCGTTCCAGGATTGCGAGGTCGGCGAGTTTGCGGTCGGTGATCTGGCGCTCGCCGAGGCGAAACGGGCGCAGTTTGTCGAGCGCTTGCAACAATGGCGGGGCAACAACGCGAAAATCGTCATTTACTTCCAGACCGAAGGCGAGATCGAGCGTTTTCGCGAAATCATGGCGGGCGCGATCGACGGTATCGCCGGACCCGCCTCTGGCGGGCAGCCCCTTCCACAGCAAAACGTCGCTACATCAGCGGAGACGAGCAGAAGAGACGGGGCGACCCAGCCACTTGAGGCAAGTGGCTGCCCTCCGAGCCTGAAAGGGGTCGACTTTGTCGAAGGAACGCTCGCGCGTGGGTTTTGTTTCCCCGCCACCAATCTCGTCATCCTCTCGGCAGCAGAATTATTTGGGCGATTTGCTGCCCATCCACGCAGACGTTTGCGTCGTGCGGAGCGCCATCGTGCACAGATTGATTTCAGTGAGCTCAACGATGGCGATCTGGTCGTGCACCTCGAGCATGGCATCGGGCGCTTCCTGGGGCTCGACAAATTCGCTGTAGGACAGGCGCCCCGCCTGCCAAGCGCGGATGGGACAGGCTCGGCAACCCCGAACGCTTTCGGGGTTGCCCTACAACAGCAAGGGCAACCACAGGAAGTGTTGGTCCTCGAGTTTGCAGACGAAGCCAAGCTCTATGTTCCACTCGAGCAGGCGTATCTGGTTTCCCGCTACGTTGGCGCAGGAAAAAAATCGCCGCCTCTCAGCTCGCTCGGCGACGGAAGATGGACCCGAGCCAAAATAAAAGCGGCGGCTTCCATATTTGATTACGCCGGGAAAATGCTCGCCGTCCAGGCGCAACGGGAAACGCATCCGGGTTACGCGTTCGCTCCCGACACAAAATGGCAGGCGGAATTTGAACATTCATTCCCGTTCCGTGAAACGCCGGACCAGATGAAGGCAATCATCGATACGAAGATTGACATGGAACGTCCTCGACCGATGGACCGCTTGATTTGTGGCGACGTCGGCTTTGGCAAGACCGAAGTGGCGGTGCGCGCCGCGTTCAAGGCGGTCATGGACGGAAAACAAGTGGCTGTGCTGGCGCCGACCACCGTTCTGGCCCAACAACATTTCGAGGTGTTCCGCCAACGGATGCTCGATTACCCCGTGCGCATCGAAATGCTCAGCCGTTTCCGTTCGCAATCCGAACAGAAGAAAGTCTTGCGGCTATTGCGCGAAGGTGGCGTCGATATTGTCATCGGCACGCATCGGCTCATTTCCGGCGACGTATTATTCAAGGACCTCGGCGTGGTGGTGATCGATGAGGAGCAGCGTTTCGGAGTGCTGCACAAGGAGAAATTCAAAGAGCTCTTCAAGCTGGTCGATGTGCTCACGCTCTCGGCCACGCCAATTCCGCGCACCCTGTATCTGTCGCTTGTAGGCGTAAAAGACATGTCCGCGATCGAGACGCCGCCGCTGAACCGCCTGCCCGTGGAAACGGTGGTGTCGGCTTACGATGAGCGGCTCATTCGCGCGGCGATTGATCGCGAGCTCGAGCGGCAGGGTCAGGTATTCTTTCTCCACAATCGTGTAGCGACCATCGAGCGGGTGCGTGATCGGATCGTCGATCTTTGTCCGTCGGCCAGAGTTGAGATCGGGCACGGTCAGATGGATGACGACGAATTGGAAGGCGTGATGGCGCGATTCATTGCCGGGAAAACCGATGTGCTCGTTTGCACTACGATCATCGAAAGCGGTCTCGATATCCCGAATGCAAACACCATCATCATCGATCGAGCGGACCAATTTGGTCTCGCCGACTTGTATCAATTGCGCGGGCGCGTGGGCCGGGCGGAGCACAAGGCGTACGCCTATCTTCTGCTTCCACGCGAGATGATGACAGTGGGCGCAGCACGTAAACGGATCAGCGCCATTAAACAGTATAGCTCGCTCGGCGCCGGTTTTCGCATCGCCATGCGCGACCTGGAGATTCGCGGTGCGGGAAGCATACTGGGGACAGCTCAAAGCGGCCACATCATTGCAATCGGCTTCGACTTATATTGTCAGTTGCTCAAACAGGCAGTGACACAGCTTAAAGGCAAAAAGCCGCGGTTTCGGCTCGATGTCGATCTAAAGCTTGATTTCGTCGCCGCAAACGAAGCGGAGTTCGTGGCGACCCCGAATTTCGCTGTAGGTGAAGCTGGCAGCTTCCCATACAAAATCCCAGCCTTCATTCCAATTGCCTACGTCAGCGACCCCAGTTTGCGCATCCGGGCATACCGCGACGTGGCGGAAGTTACCACGCACGAGCAATTACGGCGTCTGGGACGCGACTGGCGAGACCGCTTTGGGCCATTCCCGGCGGCAGTTGACAATTTGTTTGGCCTGATCGAAATCAAGCTCGCCGCGGCGAAAGCAGGGATCAGCCGTGTTGAGGTGCGCGACCGCAAATTGTTGTTGACCCGGCGCGGGGATTTTATACTTGTCGCGGGCAAATTCCCTCGTTTAGTTGGAGCCAAAATCGAGCAGCATCTCGGGGAGATTCTGGAACTGATAAAGAAATTATGAGAAATTTCGTGCGTCCATTTACCGCCGTCTCGCTGGCGGTCTGTGGGTTTGCTCTATTACCCATTTATTGCGCTGCCTTCGCTCAGGAGCCTCAGCGGCCTCCGCAGCCTCAGGTAGTCGACGGCATGGCTGCGATTGTGAATGGCGACGTCATCACATACTCACAAGTGCGGCAGTTGTCCGCGCCGCGCGAAAAACTGTTACGCTCACAATTGACCGGTCAGGACCTCGAAAACAAGGTGAGAGAAGTAAGGCAGCTTGCCCTAAAGGACTTGATCGACCGAAGGCTTATCATCCAAGCGTTCAAAAAGGAAAGTTATGCAATCCCGGATCACGTTGTGGACCAGCGCGTGCACGACATCATCCGAGAGAACTTTGGCGGCGACCGCAATACCTTTGTCAAGACGCTTGAGGCGCAGAATTACTCGCTGGGCGAGTTCAAGGAAAAGGAGATGGAAAGAATAATCGTCCAGGCAATGCGCGGCCACAACGTCAAGACCAACTACATTATCTCGCCTACCAAGATTGAAGATTTCTACAGGAAGCATCGCGACCTGTTTACGACCAAGGAAGAGATCAAGTTGCGGTTGATCATGATTTCAGGGCAAAAGGACACCGGGAATGCCCAGGCGCAAAAGTCGCTGGCTGAAGAAGTGCTCGGTAAACTGGCGGCCGGCGGGGAATTCGAACAAACAGCGCAGATTTATTCCGAGGACAGCACAAAAGACAACGGCGGCGACTGGGGCTGGATCGGACGCAACACTCTCGCGGCGCCGCTGGAAAAGTTCGCCTTCAACATGCCGGTCGGCCGAATCAGCAACATCATCGATTACGCCGGCAATTACTACATCTTGAAGGTGGAGGACAAACGCGGCGGCACCACCAGATCGCTGGCCGAAGCGCGAGGCGACATCGAGAAAAAACTGATCCAAGACGAAGCACAGCAAATTCAGGAACGCTGGATCGCCAGTCTCCGCCAAAAGGCTTATATCCGCACTTTCTGATTAAACGTTGAACGTTCGACGTTGGGCGCCTGGTTCTCCGTGATCGCCGGCTCCTGATCAAATCTCAGGACGAAAATTTTCGCCTTTAAAAGCGAATGTTCGAAATCCGTGAGTTCGTTCCGAACCGGAATTCACACGGACATTTGAAACGGAGAATACGTCTTTTGGCGTTCAGCTTGAGTTCTATGAATTTGAAAAACTCACTGACGACACCAGCAAGCTCAATATGCAAATAGTACACAGATCGGTCGCACTCAGAGACCAAATGCTGAAGTTACCGTTTGCTCAGCGCATAAACATGGGACATAACCGAATACGAGACATAGCTAGCAGCTTAAAATAACACACTATGACGAAGAGCAGAATGAATCCTAAGGTTGATGCATGTTTAAGTAGAGCCAGAAAGTGGGGGGAAGAAATGGAGAAATTGAGAATGATCAGCCTGGATTGTGGGCTGACCGAAGAATTGAAGTGGGGCAAACCCTGTTACACGTTTCAGGACAGTAATATAGTTATCATACAAGGATTTAAAGAATTCTGTGCGCTTTTGTTTTGCAAAGGCGCCTTGTTAAAGGATCCCAATGGTATTCTCAAAAAATTTGGCTGGCAGGCGGCACGCCGGATTCCGTTCACCAATGTTCGAGAAATAGTTGAGATGGAACCCACCTTGAAGGCCTATATTCACGAGGCCATCGAAGCGGAAAAAGCCGGTTTGAAAGTGAATTACAAAAAGAATCCGGAACCTATTCCTGAAGAATTTCAGAATAAATTAGATGAAATCCCTGCCTTGAAAGCTGCTTTTGATGCACTGACGCCGGGACGGCAAAGAGGATACATTCTTTATTTTTCCGGAGCCAAACAATCCAAAACTCGAGAGTCAAGGGTTGCAAAATGTATGCCGCAAATTCTCAAGGGAAAGGGATTGAATGATTCGTAATGCCACCCAACGTTCGATTCTTCGATGGATTCACCTCATCTTTACCATTCCGATAATCGGTTATGTTTATAGTCCGTTTGCAGAACTTCCGAACTACGCCCCCGTTGTTCGGTTTGTCTCCATTCCTGTACTTATCCTTTCGGGATTTTGGATGTATGCAGGAGTATTCTTCGCCATCATTGGCCTCGCGCTATGGCTCGGTGCATATTACCTATCTGGATATGGAGCGGCTATCCTGAGTGAGGTCGCGCTATTCGTCGCGTGGAAGACTTGGTTGGTGATTCGTGCGCGACAGTCGAAAAGATTGGCCTAATCGGGGTCGACTCTTCACATGACAAAGCGATAAAAAGGAAGCCTCTATGAAAGGCGTGGAAACAAAAAAGGAATTGTCACCGGAACAACGTGAAGAATTGCTTAAAGCCTTAAAAGCCCGTTTCGAGAAAAATATGAACCGCCATAAAGGTCTTGAATGGGGGGAACTAAAAGCAAAGCTGGAAGCTAATGCCGAAAAACTGTGGTCACTCAATGAAATGGAAAGAACCGGCGGTGAACCGGATGTTGTTGGTCACGATAACAAAACGGGCGAATGCATCTTTTTTGATTGTTCAGCAGAAAGTCCTAACGGCCGCAGGAGTGTTTGTTACGACCGGAATGGCCAGGAATCCAGGAAAGAACATAAACCGGAAAATAACGCTATCGATATGGCAACGGCCATGGGCATTGAGCTTTTAACGGAAGAACAATATCGAGAGCTGCAGAAACTTGGAAATTTCGATACGAAGACATCGAGCTGGGTGAAAGCACCTGCTGATATCAGAAAACTCGGCGGCCCCCTCTTTGGTGATCGCCGCTTCGGCCATGTCTTCGTGTATCACAACGGTGCGCAGTCTTACTATAGCGCCAGGGCGTTCCGTGGCCCGCTAAGGGTCTAGGTTTATACTGTGAATTTGGCATTTCTTGGCAGCGAACAGGCTCCGCCTGTACCTGTTTCTGTTCTCGTTAGGCGCGCTGCATTGTGAAAATACTTACTGTCACTCTCATCGCGGGAATCATACTGGCGCAGTCCGTTGTCTCAGTGGCCGAGACGTTCGAGAATTCGGCGGCGCGTGATGTTGCCGGGGCAAAATCCTTCGCGTTTGGAGGTATTGGTGTTGCCGGGCTCATGTCTGCAGGTGAACGGGATTTGCGAGCCGTTCTCGAGCGACCGGATGCCTCGCAGCAGTTACAAACCGCGCTTAGTCACGCAACGCCGGCAGGCAAGCTCTACATTCTGGTTGGCCTGCGCCGGTGTGATCGTGCCGCGTACCAAAAAGTCTTCGATTCCCTGGCGCGTCCCAACGATGCAGTCGAAGTGGCGCGCGGATGCATGATCAGTCGGGAACCGTTTCGTCAACTCCTCTCAGAGGTTCAAGACGGTCGATTTGATGATTACTTATCACGGCCGCCATGGTGATTGCGAGCCGT
Source organism: Verrucomicrobiota bacterium (assembly GCA_003218915.1). Lineage (GTDB taxonomy): Bacteria > Verrucomicrobiota > Verrucomicrobiia > Chthoniobacterales > UBA10450 > Udaeobacter. The sequence goes on along the minus strand of QHPC01000248.1, from coordinate 688 downwards.
TGCAGTATCGCAGCAGCTGTAGCCACGGCTCTGTGAGCCGTTTCCTGAGCGTGAAAAGCAGCGTCGAGTTGGACCGGCCACAGGTCCGCACACCGGACGGATTCGTCCCGCGTCGAACCGGCCACAGGCCGGCTCCGACATTTGTGAAATCGCGCTAGTGGAGACGAAAACTCTACCTGGGCGACAGCGTCAGGGAGGCATTATCGCTGCCCTTGGCCATGCGCAGGTTTTCCTCGGCTTCAGGAAAATCTGGATGCAGACGTAACGCTTCTTCGAACTGTGCGATCGCGCTGGGAATGTTACCCTCGCGGATGAAAATTTTTCCCAGGTAATTAAGCGGCTGCGCAAGTTTTGGATCGAGCCACAGGCTCGGCTTTCCCGCGGCTGCTGGCGCAGCGGGACCGTTTGCGGACTCGAGAACGCGGTAACGTGCTGCATGCCGGGGAGCAGTTTTCCTTAAACTGCGGGGAAAATCAATCCTGAGTTCGATGAAAAAAGGTGGCGCGCTCACGGCTCATGCTCGTAATCGTGTTCGTGATCGATTAAGTAAGGTTCGATTACCATCACGAGCATGAGCACGAGTAACAAGCCACGCATCGGGATTACGCTTGGCGATTGCGCAGGAATCGGCCCGGAAATTGTCGGTCTCGCTCTGAACTCCAATCGCATTACGCTCGGCGCAGAATGC
>QHPC01000294.1 GCA_003218915.1 Verrucomicrobiota bacterium | reverse complement strand
GCGATCGTTATATGAATATTCAGCGCGCACGGTGCCGTCCGCTTGACGCTCCACCGTTTGACTGCCAGCGGCGTTGCCCTGAATGAAAATTTTGTCAGTGCGTTTGCCGGGGGGACCGTGTTGAAAAGCCGGGTTGAATCGTAGCAACTGGTACGCCAGCAACCCAAGCGCAATAACCGCGACGGCGATAATGAATGCGGCAAACTTCCGTTTGCTCCAGTAAGGAAGGACCTCACCCGGCGAAAGGTCCGCCGTTCGTTTCATCCCCTCCGGGGTCATTTCAAAAGACCACGAAATTGTGACGGCAAAAATGAACCCGAGAACGAGCAATATGATGAATGCTTTTAAAATCCACGCGGGCGCGTCGAACGTCGGCAGCACAATCCACGCGATTTCGATCAGCAGCCATGCCACGACGGCATAAACGAGCGCGACCTTATCAACGTGGCGCCGCTTCAGTTCGGTGAAGAAAGAGAATTTGCGCTCATTCATAGAGATGTCGGTAAACCTATTTTCTCGAGCATGGATTTGTAGCGGGGATCATCGCGCAAGCTGCGCAACAACGGATCAACTAAGAGACTCGGCATGCCGCCGTCGCGATTATCGAACGCGATTTGCAACCACTCGAAAGCTTTGTCTAGCTCGTGTCGCACGGCGTAAACCTGGGCGATTTGATAGGCCAGACTATCTCGGCCGGTCGCGATGAGATCGGCCAAAGCCGCGTCCGCTGCCTTGCGGTCGCCACCTACATATTGTGCGAGCGCTAGTTCGAAAGAACGAATGCTGTCGTCAGGCTCCAGTTGCGCTTCGCGCAGGGCCGTCTCGCCATCGCCGCGCTGGATGGCGACGAGCACCTGCCATCGATGACTGGAAGACGCGGACGGCTGCAACTCTGCCATTCGGCGGCCAGCCGCGTGTGCCTCGTCAAGCTTTCCAGCGTAGAAAAGGACTCGACCAAGGGTGAATTGGGTTGCAGCAGACAAAGGATCGAGTTCCACCGCCTGCCGCGCCTGACGTTCGGCCTCTTCCATTCGGCCCCTGTAAACGATTACTCGCGCGAGCAGATCGTTCGCGGTGGGATTTGCCGGAGAAAGCTCTTTCGCGCGCTGTAGTTCGCTCAAGCCTTCAGCAAACTTCCACTCCGTAAAAGCCCGAACCCAGCCGAGGGCAGCATGCGCTTCGGCCAGCGCAGGCGCTAACGTGACAGCTTTCTCAGCATCGCTCCGCGCCTTTGGGTACGCGGTCGGCCGCTCGCCGGTAAGGTCACCAATAACAGTCCACGTTTCAGAACGCTCTGCGTAAGCCAGCGCGTAATTAGGATCGAGCTCGATTGCACGATCGAAGTAATTAATGGCTTTACGATAGTCCTCGACGTTACGACGCTGCGAATGGAAGCGGGCCTGGAGGTAAGCGTTGTGTGCTTCCACGCTGTTCGTGGCCATTTGGGTCGACTTTTCCTCCGAGCCAAGCAAAGTCACCCTGAGTGACTCAGCGACCGCCCTGGCGATTTCCTGCTGAACCGCGAAAATGTCTTTAAGTTCGCGATCGAATGTCCGCGTCCACAGTTCTATGCCATCCGCGGCGTTTACCAGTTCAGCGACGATCCGCACCCGCTCCCCCTGTTTCCGCACAGTTCCTTCGAGAAGTGTACTTACACCCAATTTTTCGCCAATCGTCTTCGGTTCGTCTTTCCTGTCTTTGAACCGAAACGAAGAACTGCGGCCAATGACCTTCAGCCCAGTGATTTGCGCCAGAGCTGCAATCAATTCTTCGGACAATCCATCGGAAAAATATTCGTCCTTTGGGTCGCCGCTTTCGTTGAGCAACGGAAGCACCGCGATCGATTTCTGTGGAATCGCTGTAGCCGCCCCGCTCTGCCGAGCTGTTCGAGGTCCAGCAGTGTAGCGACCGATAAAGAACAAACCGACAGAGAGCGCTACGCTGATCAGGACGATATAAATCCAAGCGCCGCCGCGGGACCGCTGTCCCACTGCGTCGGCGGCTTCTGTGTGTTTGATCCCTTCGGGCGTCGCTTCAAATGCCCATGCGATGATCAACGCGATTGGAAATCCGATGATGAGGAGCAGAACTACCAGGCGCACTGCCCAATTGGGAATTTCGAAAAATGGAAAAATCTGGCTGGCGATTTGCATCAGCAGCCATGCGACAACAGCATAGGCGACCGCAACCTTGTAAACGTTGCGGCGCTTCAGCTCGGCGAAGAAGTTGCGGTCGTTCACTGCTTCGCGCTCACCTGCCAGTGTTTATTTAACATTTGGGATCTTTACGATACTGCCCTTTGCTTGCGGATCGTTAGGATCTTTTACCACGGTTACGTACAATTCTTTCTCGCCTTCGCTGAAGGCGACGTTTGTCGTACCATCACCTGCGGCGATTTCGAAGACGTGCAGAAGCTTGCCGTCCGGAGATATCTTCAAAATCTTGCCGCCAAACCATTGGGCAACATAAATGTTACCCTTGGTATCGATCTTCATGCTATCAGGTCCAAGCCACCAAGAGTTGACCTTGTTTCTTACAAGAAGACTTAGGAGAGCAAAATTTGATCTGTTACTCAAAGAGCCGTTGCCGTTGATCGTGAACTTTAGTATGCAGTTTCCGACAGTTTCGCTTACGTAGAGAGTCTTCTGGTCTGGCGAGACACCTATTCCGTTTGCGTAGTTGAGATTATCTGCCACCTCGACCCATTTCTCACTGCCGGGCGCAAGATAAAGGATCTTTCCAATCACGGCTGTTGGTGTTGGTGGGTTGGCGTATGGACCAAAGACCGTGGCATAAGCGCCGCCGTTGGCAGTCACCACAATATCGTTTATGCCGCCGTCGAATTTCTTACCGTTGCTGTCAGCATCCCATCGTCGCAGCTGCTTGC
>QHPC01000293.1 GCA_003218915.1 Verrucomicrobiota bacterium | reverse complement strand
CCGATCCAGCCGCCAAGAAGCGCCGCGCTGATCGCCATCTGGGAGCCTATTCCCTATTCCAGCGGAAGTTCGATGTGCTCTTCGGGTTCTCGCGGAACAAGACCATTACTCGCGATTATTCGTGAGCAAGTATTCCACCGCAGGATCGGGTCATCATACCCGGGCGGTCGAATCGATTCGGCTTTTTCGAACCAAGTCATCGCCTCACGCAAAAGATCGTAAGCCTGAAACCGGCAATCCGGCGTGTTCTGACGCAGTTTCGCTTTCGCGCGGCGTTCCGCCACGATTCCGGAATAATACGCGTGATCGTACGCTGATTTCATCCGCGACAGCAACTCCTTGGTTTGCGTATCGCTGACGCCGTAACCTTTTTCGAACCGGTCGGTCAACGCGAGGAGGAGCGTAATGAGTGCCTCCTGATTTTCGGGGTCAACATGAAGAATATCGAGACAGATGCTCTCCGCTTCGCCCGGTTCGTTGAGCAAACGGTAGCGCTCGGCTTTTTCGAGCGCCGCGGGAATTGCGTCTTTGTGGAGAGATTTCAGTTCGCTCATGCTTTGCAGAAGTTAAAAAGTCAAAAGAGTTAGATAGTTAAAAGGTTTCCATCGAGCCTGTTTCACTTTGTAACTTTTTAACCTTTCAACTTTTTAACTTCTTCTTCAACCATCTCCATATCCAGCCGAACGGGTCATAAAAGTCGTCTACTACGCGTTCCTTCAGCGGAATAATTCCGTTATCCGTGATTTGAATGCTTTCAGGGCAAACCTTTGTGCAGCATTTGGTGATGTTGCAATAGCCGATCCCCTGTGTGTTTCGCAACTCCTCGATACGATCCGCCGTATCGAGCGGATGCATCTCCAGCGCAGCGACGTGGATCAAAAACCGCGGCCCAATGAATTTCTCGTGCATCTGATGATCGCGCAGGACGTGGCAGACATCCTGGCAAAGAAAGCATTCGATGCATTTACGGAATTCCTGCACACGATCGATGTCCTCCTGCTGCATCCGCCATGTGCCGTCGGGCGCATCGGGAGGTCGCGGCTTAAACGGTTTGATTTTTTTCTTTACGCGAAAGTTCCAGGAGACGTCTGTGACCAGGTCTTTCAAAACTGGAAAAGCTTTCATCGGCTCGATTGTCACCGGTTTCTCCAGTGGAAGCTCGCTGAGTCGCGTCATGCACATCAGTTTTGGCATTCCGTTGACTTCCGCCGAGCAGGAGCCGCATTTGCCGGCCTTGCAATTCCAGCGGCACGCCAGGTCCGGCGCCTGTGTTCGCTGAATATCATGAATCGCGTCGAGCACGACCATGCCCTCGGCAACTTCCGTGGTGTAATCACGAAATTCACCGCCTTTGGTGTCACCTCGCCAGATTTTGAAAACGGCTTTCATGATCTTAACCACGGATAACGCGGATTACACTGATACAAAACGATCCGATGTATCCGTATAATCCGTGGTCATTTCATTTCCTCGATGATTTGCTTCAAATAGTCCGGCATTTCAGGCAACGGTTCCAAGCGAACTTGCATTGAGCCGTCTGCCGCTTTCGCAATCATCGCATTCACTTTGGCAAACTGCTCGCTCTTCTCCGGATAATCGTCCCGAAACTGCGCGCCGCGACTTTCTTCTCGTTCCAGCGCGGCGCGTGTGATCGCTTCTGAAACTGTGAGCAGATTCTTCAAATCAAGCGCGGTGTGCCAACCCGGATTGTATTCACGATTACCGCTGACCGCCGCGTTTTCAGCCCGTTTTTTGAAACCATCGATTTTCCCCAGGGCCTCGCGCATTTCGCTTTCGTTACGCACGATGCCAACCAAATCTTGCATGGTGTCCTGCAAGTCCTTTTGCACCTGATAAGGACTTTCGCTGCTGCTTCGCTCGAATGGAGCGAGCGCCTCACGCGCGACGCTTTCGATTTGTTCCGCCTGAGGCGCGTCGATTTTGCCTAACGAATTCTCTTTAGCGAATTTTGCAGCGAATTCGCCGGCGCGTTTTCCGAAAACCAAAAGATCGGAGAGCGAATTGCCACCCAGGCGGTTCGCGCCGTTAATTCCAGCGGCGCATTCGCCCGCGGCGAACAAGCCGGGCACGGGCGACATTTGCGTATCGGGATCGACGTGCACCCCGCCCATGATGTAATGCGTTGTTGGGCCGACTTCCATCGGCTGCTCTGTAATATCAATGTCCGCCAATTGTTTAAACTGGTGATACATGCTCGGCAGTTTGCGCTTAATGTATTCGGCCGCGTTCGGCAGCTTTTGTTTGATCCAGGAAATGTCGAGATAAACGCCGCCATGCGGGCTTCCCCTGCCCTCCTTGATCTCCCGCACGATGCAACGCGAGACATGATCGCGGGTCAGGAGCTCCGGCGGACGTCGCGCGTCTTTGGCGCCCTGGCAATAACGCCAGCCTTCCTCTTCGTTGTCCGCGGTTTGGTCGCGATAACTTTCCGGGATCGCGTCGAACATAAAACGGCGACCTTCTTTATTCGTCAGGATCCCGCCTTCGCCACGCACACCTTCGGTCACCAAGATTCCCATCACACTCGGCGGCCAGACCATCCCGGTAGGATGAAATTGCACAAACTCCATGTCGATCAAATCCGCCCCCGCGTCATAAGCGAGTGTGTGACCGTCGCCAGTGTATTCCCAGCTGTTACTGGTGATTTTGTAGGCCCGCCCAATTCCGCCAGTGGCCAGCACGACCGCTTTGGCACGGAAGACCTTGAAGCGTCCGCGTTCGCGTTCGTAACCAAACGCCCCGACAACGCGGTCGCCGTCCTTAAGAAGCGAAAGAATCGTGTGCTCCATATGGACATCGATGCCACGATGCACACCGTGATCTTGCAGAGTGCGAATCATCTCCAAGCCCGTGCGATCGCCCACGTGCGCGAGCCGTGGATATTTATGCCCGCCAAAGTGTCTCTGGAGAATTCGGCCGTCTTTGGTCCGATCAAACACGGCGCCCCAT
>QHPC01000292.1 GCA_003218915.1 Verrucomicrobiota bacterium | reverse complement strand
TGTTTAAGCTCAACCTCTGTCTCACCGCGCTCCACATAAGCGGACGCGTCTTTCGGCGCGAGTTCAACGTATTTTGCAAAATCCGCCATCGCAGATTGATATCTGGTGGATGCACCTTCTGAATCTCCCGCCGCCGCAGCAGCGCGTGCGCCTTGACGATACGCCGTGCCGCGGTTCGCATAGCCGCGCGGGTCTTTCGGGTTCGCTTCAATCGCCTTGGTGAATTCGGCAGCCGCCTCGTCAAAGTGTTTTTGTTGGGCGAGTTCGATTCCGCGCTGCATGTGGTTCCCGCCGCCCGCTGCCGGCTTTTTCGCTAGCGCGATGTGAACAGCCGTAAGCCACAGAAATAACGCTGTCGCGATGGTGATTATTTGCTTGTTCAACATATTCATTTGTCCTTTCGGGCTACGTTTTGCCCAATTTATCGGTTGTAAGCGAGCAAATTAACGCGTCGAAATAGCAAAGTGATGAAGCAACCAAGTTCCCTCGGGAAGACTGCGGATGTCCGCCCGAGCGCCAATCTTTCGAAAGGTTACGCCGCAGTCTTCGCCACCGTCGCCATCTGGTCATTGCCGTCGCTTTTCATGTATTATTTGAATCGCTTTTACGATCCGTGGGCGCAGAATTTTTATCGCTATTCAGTGGCCTGCGTCGCGATCGCGCCGCTGGTGCTTTGGCGCGCGCACCGCTTCGGCCAGCGCATCGATATGCGCGCTGTTCGGCTTTGTTTTCTGCCGTGCGTGCCAAACGTTGTCCATCAGGTCACACAGGTGATGGCTCTTTTCTACATAGGCCCTGGCGTCTACACGATTTTCACTCGAGCGTCGGTGATTTTCACGGCGCTGTTGGCGCTGGCGTTTTTTCCGGAGGAACGCTTTGTCATTCGCCAATGGAAATTTCAGATCGGGACCTGCCTTGGGTTGCTCGGCGCTTTCGGCGTAATCTGGTTTCAGCCAAACGCAATTTCCCACGATCAACATGTGGCACTGCCCGGACTACTTATCGCTTTCACCGCGACCTTTTGTTGGGCCCTCTATGGTGTTTTGATCAAACGGCCCTCCGCTCAGCTCGGATCGATCCGCAGCTTTGGAATTGTCAGCTTCATCACTTCGGGGCTGTTGTTTCCGCTCACGCTCGTGTTTGGCAAAATCGGTACGCCGATTCATGCGGGTGCACAGGCGAACTTGATTCTCATCCTTTCGGCTGTCATCTGCATCACGCTTGCCCACGTTTTGTATTACGTCGCGATCCAACAAATCGGAGTCGCGCTGTCCCAAACTCTGCAGCTTCTTTGTCCGGCGATCGCGATGGCGCTCTCTGCCTGGATTTTTCACGAACGGCTCACTCACGCTCAGCTCTGGAGCGCGGCTGTTCTGCTCCTGGGTGCGTTCCTCGCCATGCGAGTGAAACCGGTCGCCACGAGTGAAGCGGCGGAGAATATTTGAGAGGCTAACTCGCAAAGGCTACGGCGTTAAGGGAGAACCAGCCCTCAGTGTAATGTTGTTTGATCCAACATTTACCGTTTTAACCTCGTTTCAGTGCTTGGGCCTTACGCACGAGCTCAATAAACTCTGCACGGTAGCCATTGACATCCGCTCCCTTCCCTTCCTGTGCCCATTTGATCACTTGCTGGAACGTTCCGTTTCCCTTGTATTCGGAATCGCGCAGGATCATTCCAAATTCGGCGACTGCTGCCGCAAATTTCAGGTCCTGCGGGGCTTCGGCAAAAGCAGATGCCCTGTCTGTGACAACCCGCTCAATAGATCGTACTGCATCATTGCCCGGCGTCCTGAATTGCAGTTTTGCGCTTAACGACGGTTCCGCGAGCTGCTCTGCAATATCCGTAACGCGTGTCCCAACGGTGGCGCTGTTGTGCCTGAGCGGAACAGCCTCGAACAACGCTGTCGCGGTGTACTCGGTGGCGACCCAATTCTGGCCAACTTTTCCTTCATTCAGATTCTTTCCCCCGGATGCTTGCCTGTCATATCCAATTAATCGGTACGCCGCGACGCGAGTGGGATTGAATTCAACCTCAATCCTGCTGTCGTCAGTAATGGCAGTCGCCTCGCGTCCTTTCAATCCGATCCGCACCAGCAGATGCGCCGGTTCCCACGGGCAAGTAATGACGTCCACACTGAGCGAAAACGGTTCTTGTCCCGCTGGCTGCGGATATTCATAAGGAAAATAGTTAATCATCCCCTCGATTCGCACCGCGTCCCTGGAAGGCAGAACCCCGGCATTGATCGAACGTCGGACATCGAGATATGAAGCTGCGCTTACGAGTAGTGGGAAACTCGAGCGAGGTCTGCTCCGCACCGAAACAAAGGGGCGCTCGCCGGTATAAGCATATGGACCGGCATCAGCTTCGCGGCTTGGATTTTGATTAAGCTGCGAAGCCCCCTCTGCTTCGACAGGAGCAAATTGGTTGGCCGCCGGTTTAGCGCCGGCAATTTCGTGCGAAGAGCCTCGGAGGCTGCCTACCCCACCCAGCTTGTTAGTGCCCAACGCAACAGCTCCGACCACGGCTAAGAAGGCGAGGGCGGCTGCAATCGCCAGCGGCCCGGCTTTTGCCCAGAAAGCGTCATCATGGATAGCCATGAATTTTTCCCGCGCGATCAATTCCTTCTCCAGCTCGTGGCTGTATTGCGATCTCAAGGCGCGCGCGAACTGCTGTATATCGGCAACAAAACGCTGCGCTTCAGGTGAATTAGCAATCGCACGAGCAATGGTCGATCGTTCCGCCTCATCAAACTCCCCGAGCGCGTATGCGGTTAATTTCGGGTCATCAATATTCATTGGTTCTTGGTTTGAATGTAATAAAATCCCCTGCGACCTCTCCGTAGCGCTGGCGCAGCGTCTTCAGTGCCGTATGGAGCA
>QHPC01000291.1 GCA_003218915.1 Verrucomicrobiota bacterium | reverse complement strand
ACCATGCTGAAAAACCTGTCGAGAGTAGCGGCACGCGCGTTCAATCCAGTCGTGGGCGCTCCGTAATCGCGACCCCAGTAGATCGCGAACACACGGGGTGACGCCATTACTTCGTTGAAGTGCGGGCCAAACCCCGTTGTGGAGCCGCCACTAGGCAAGATCGGTTGTTTGTTCAAGACATTCATTTCTCCTCCTTGTCCGCTGCCACCCTCCGCTTCCTGTGCACCCTTCGCTTCCTGTGCACCCTGGGCGCGCTCTCGCGCTCGAGATCCCCCACCTCCAACCGCCGCTGAATGCCCCGACCACGAGGGACTTTGATTTGCTCGGGCGATGGCTTCTGACCAGCAGGGACCCTAACCTGGACGGGAAATCGCTTCGGGCGACGGGTTCGCCGCTCATTGGTAGGCTTTTTCATGATGAACCGGAGATTACTGTTCCACTGGCGCGGGGCACAAGGAAAAAAATTGAGAGGTTCCGCAAACTCGCTGTAAACCCTCCGTGTGGCGATTCCAAGGCAATAGGTGATCAAGCGCAGTGAAGCCGGAGGCGACAAGGCGGGAATCGGTGCAGTTGAGTAGGAGTCATATCTAAACATTTGACATTGGCTGTGCGAAATCTGAAACGCTAAAGGAAACGGTGGTGCGATACTCTTTTGAATGAGCAGGGCGTTCGTCAAAGACGATGTCGATCCTCTGGAGCGTAGCGCGACGGAAAGCGTTTCATCGTCCGCGTTTTGTGGAAATGGAATCTATGATTCGTGCCGCTGACCAGTCATGGTGATTGAAACTATTTTGTGTCGGGTTTCAAAGCTTGCCCAAATACATAACGCCAACCGGTAGGCGTCCGAACGTAAGTCTCATTCAACCAGACTTTATAATCGAACGCGTTTTGCTCTCTCGTGCCTTTGATTCTCAACAGCGCGGTAACAACAGCCGTGTCGCGCCATATTCGCACTTTCTGGGTGCCTTCCTCTGCCTCCTGGTGCTCGTAGATCGTCCGCTTTTCTCGAGCTTCTTTGATCAAGTCAGCTTTCGTCAAAGAAGCACCGCGGTCTGTTACCAAAACAAAGTCATCGGCTAAAATCTCATCCATTATTGCGATGTCATTCGCCTTAACTGCGGCTTGGTACACAGCATCTAATCGGGCAACGGTTTGTGCGTCCATAGTTCGCGGCGGCTTCGGTAAATCCAATGGCCGCGCGGAGAGCGCTCGCAGAGAATCCTCAGACCGGCTTGGTGTTGGTACGCTTGTGCTTCGGGCATCAGGTTGCGTGGCGTGTTGCTCCGACGGTGGGGTCGCCATCTCCTGCGCCGCCAGGGTGGCTGTCTGCGGTGGCACTGCAGTTTGCGGTTCTTGTGCGATTGGCGGCGGGCTCTGTTCTGGAGCTGGCCCAGGTGTGGCTGGTGCAGAGACGCGCTCTGGAGTCTGCATGACCGTTTGTTGTGAAGGTGGTGTAGGAGTCTGTTCGGCCATTGGGGTCGCTCTCAATCTTGGCGTCCGAACCGGGGTTGCGTTTTGGCGAGGGCTTGGGCGATTAGCTCCCTTGACAAAGGTTGCCTGCAATCTTTTTCCATTCGCATCGACGTAAGTGACAGCTCCTTTAAATTTACTCGCACCATTCTGCCTGAGTAACGGTTAATCACGACCGCGTATCTTCTAGTATCCAGAATGTTGGAGCCAGTCACGATTGTTGGGTCAACTTTATACCACGTCAGTGTGCCAGAGCCAGTTGCGAACCCCTTCTTGTCGCGCTTGCCGGACCACGTTGCCTCCTCGCCACGTTTAGGTGAATCATTCCAGACGAATGTTTGCCCGTCTCTCGTGCGCTGATAAGAGCCGGCGCCGTAAGCGACGCTCGCGAACAGAAGGAGCGCGCCGCAAACAAAAAGTGATCGGATGTTCATGCCAAAATGTTCCCTCCGGGAGTGTTGGCATCACTTCTACTGGTTACCTGATTGAGATACAACAGGGTTACGCAGGTCAAGCATATTCGAACTCCGCTTTGGATCGGCTGGTAAATCTAGGGCCGAGGCATTTTGGATCTAGACGCAGTAAAAGGAAGAAGTAAGAAGGAAAAACTAGGAGACGTTGAATCATTTGTTGTAGCGGCGCTCTTCGAGCGTCGATCCTTCTGACTTCGGCGGTCAGAGACCGCCGCTATAGTCGTCTCGCAAGCCAAGACCGACGAAGATCAAACGCATTTCTTCGGCTGCACGACCAAGAAGCAACTGCGCCACGCTCGAACTGCAGCGCAAAGACGAAGAGCTCGGGGGTCTTGGGAGTCGCGTCTAAACATTTGACATTTCCGAAGGCGAAACACAAAGACTGAAAAATGAGAGGTGACCGACGCTCTTCGCTAACGAAGAAGATCGACTCATGCGGAGCGATCGCAGGGCGTTGCGTTCTCGAATATATTTTTGAATTTTGCCGGTCGCAGTTTTGGGTAGCTCTTTGACGAAGGTCACACTGTGCGGTGCCTTAAAGTGCGCGAGGTTGACTCGTGATCGCCAAATCACTCACCGCTTACCCAGCGGGCTTTGCGGTCTATCCACCGGCGCCCCCGCACGGCGTATTCGCGCGCGTAAACTCGTGAAGCTCCCGCTCATCGGCGCGGCGCGCCTTGCTTGAGAACAACAAAGGGGAGCTAGGGAGCTAGGAGCTAGGGAGCTAGGGTCAGAGCTTACTATTGATGATTGTGGAAAGTAGGCTCTGATCTTTCTGACTTTCTGATTCCTCAGCCGAGAAGCGCGAAGATTTCGGTTGGGATTTGTTTTCCCTTCACCGCCACTTCGCCGAGCCGCCGGGTGCGATACTTCTGTTTCGCTTTCGCCAGCGTGGCGCCGCTGACAATGATCCGCGCTTCATATTGCGGTGTCTTCGTCAACTCTTCGAGGCGCGAGGCGAGGTTTACTCCATCGCCGATGACAGTGTAATTGAGCCGCTTTTCCGACCCCATGTTGCCGGCAACTACCACACCAGTGTTAATTCCAATGCCGACACCGACCGTGGGCAAGCCGCGCCGCTGCCATTGCTGGTTCAGCTCATCGAGCGCCGTGG
>QHPC01000290.1 GCA_003218915.1 Verrucomicrobiota bacterium | reverse complement strand
ATTTCTCGAATCCGCTCCGATTCGTTAGGCAGCAACACCGCGGCGCGGCTTGAGAAATCTGATGGGCCTTCCCATGGATCGCGCCGAACACCCAGACGGGCCGCTTTTCGGCAAAAACGCTCATACAACGCTTTGACCCGGTCCGCGCGTGAACGCGTGCGCAATTGCATCCAGGCGAAATAGATTACGAGCAGTGCGATTGCGATAATCAGGATTTCGATGATGAGCACGAACGGGCCACGGTTCGCGAGTCCGATGGAATTCAGCATTACATCCTGTACGTCAGCGTCGTAGGCAAGAATCCGGGTGTCCCACTCATAACTGAGCGTTTCCCAGGCAAGACGAATGTCAGTGAACAGCGCGGACCGGGCTAATCGGATCACGAATCCGCTTTGGCGAGCTTCGATTTGGCCCGAAGCGATGCCTCTTTCCAAAAATGAGTTCAGATCGAGACTCGCTCGTCCGGGTGCAACTGCGGTAGTTGGATCCACTCGTGTCCATCCGCCCTCTGGAAGCCACACTTCGCACCACGCATGCGCGTCTGCTTGTCGTACGAGAAAGAAATGGCCCAGATCGTTATACTCGCCGCCCAAATACCCCACAACCACCCGGGCAGGAATTCCTGCAAGGCGCATTAAAGTAGCGAAGCTGGCGGCGTAGTGTTCGCAAAAGCCAATCCGTCGATGGAAGAGAAATTGTTCAAGATCGTTCCTTCCGTACTCGCCAGGCGACAACGAATAGCTAAAACCTTGCGTCCCGAAAAACTGCAGCGCTGTATTCACTACCCCGCGCGGATTGGGGTTCTCCGTTGTCCAGGATTGAGCCAACTCGCGTACAGCCGGACTAATCGACGGCGGAACCTCGAGTGCTTCCCGCCGTTCGCCGGGCGTCAATTCTTTTCCAGCGGCCGCTGGAGATGAGACCACTTCATATCGGCGAGCCTTTCGAATTGTCTGAACGCTCCAGAGATAATGGCCACGCGCAAGGATCGCGCCGGGTGGAACTTCAAAGGGCCGATCGAGCGCAAACATCCAGCGTGCGCCATGCGGAGCGAGAGTAATCCGCTGGCGAACCTTATTTCCTTTGGGCAATTGCCTGACTGAAGGAGAAATTAATACCGGGACGTACGGCGCGCGCCATTCCATGCCGTCGCAATGCCACATGACTGCGCCACGCCAATACATCGAACCAGGCGGCGCTGCGGTGCTGCCAGGGAACTCCGCGCGAAAGGCAATATCCGAAGAAGTTGCAAGCGCCGCGATGCTGCCTGGAGAAAGATGATCGGAAAAACCGGTGTTTAACGAACCGATGGCGCGAAAATCAAACCGCAGACTAGTATTTATCCGGGGAAACAAGATGAAAAAAAAGACGATTAGCGGGACGGCTTGAAGAAGAAGTTTGACCGTCGTGCCCACAGGTGGCCAGAAAACGCCGGGTGACCCATTAAAACCATCACTTGGAACTCGCGGGCCGTGTGCGCTTCCAGGATCTTGAGCGACATGAGCACGACGAGGAGCGATATGGGCGGTTCAACGCCCTTCAGGGATCCATAACTGACGAAGATCGCGAGGAGCGCCGCGGCGGCGAGCAGCAGCTTCAAGCTTGCTAAGCGAAGACGGTAACCCCTTGGCTCCATCCAGAATTTCATTGCGAGCGCGAGCAGGAAAACACACGGAACCCAGCTCACCAAAGAACCGAGCATGGGAGGCAGTGTGAAGAGCAATGCGGCAGCCAGCCAAAGCAGCGGTCGTCGTGGAATACTCCTATCCCTCTTACTCCTCGCCTGCGAAGCGGGACGAGCCACGCCGTAGCCTTGGCGAAGACGGGTTGTTTTCTTACTCATGCTCTTGCTGTTGCTCTCTTACGTGGAACAAACTGAGTGCCCGCAGGCACTGATGAAAATGCGCTTGCCCAACGGCCGGTGGAATTTCGGTGCCCGGAAGACGGAGGGCATAAGGACGCCGCGCGCGTTCTGCTTCAATCACCCAAAGAGCAAGTTGGGAGAGCTTTTCCTCCACATCAGGGCAGCGAAGAGCAGAAAAATCGAGATACACGACGCCTTCCGCCTCAGCCGTGAATTGTTTCGTCACCAGAGGCTGCCCGCGAGCGACGGCTCTCCAATCGATATGACGCTGAGATTCGCCGTGAACGTACGCGCGGGTACCCGCGAAATCATCGCCTTCGCCTAACTCTGTTAGCGGCCGTCCGGCGTGCCACCGTACGAAGCTTGATGGAAGGCGCACGTCGCCCGCCGGCTTGGGATAGACAATGTAGGTTTGAGAAAAGGAAAAATTTTGCAAGAAACGAATGAAACCGAGCGGGTAAGCACTCGTTAGGCGTAATGTTCCTACCTTATGTTCGCCACGCTGCCACGCAGAAAAACGCAACGTTATACGGGCCGCCTTGTGGGCTGGAATATGATCGATGCGTCGGCGTTCTCTGTCCGAGTTCGGCAGGGCCAGCTCAATTCCATGGCGGGTTGCGCGGGAGTCGTTCATGATCTCGAGCGGCAGAGAAATCTCTTGCCCGACGAACGCGGGCTGCACGGATTCGAGTGTTACCAATACACCTGCGAGATTGATCAGAGTGTGCGGAATCGAAACCAGAAAAACCGCTATTAAGGCGAAAAAGAGCAGGTAAACCGCAGTGTTATTCTGGCTCGATGCCGCATACCACATCGCACCCAGCACAAACACCAGTCCGGCAAAACCTGCAGTCGGATAAATAAGCGGAAGCTTTTTTGCTTTCACGGGACCGGCACGCTGTGAAGCAGATTATCAGCAAGCGTGCGCCCGCTCTGGCCGGGTTGTTCGATATCGTGTCCCAATCGATGCCCCATGACCGCGATCCCCACAACTTGAATGTCTTCGGGAAGAACCATGTCGCGTCCGTGCATCAGCGCCCACGCCTGGGAAGCGTGCATTAGCGCCAGGCCTGCGCGCGGTGACAATCCGGTGCTGTGACGTTGCCGCGATGCGTCGAGCAGATCCTGCAGGTAATCGAGCAGGGCAGGGGACGCGTGCACCTTTCGCACATTATCCTGAATCTCGATCAACGTCCGCGGGTTCATTACCGGCTTCAATTCCTTGAGCATGTCGCGGCGATCCATGCCCAGAAGCATGGCGCGTTCGCTGGCGCGGTCCGGCACGCCCAGCTCGATCCGCATCAGAAACCGATCGAGCTGCGATTCGGGCAGCGGAAAGGTGCCCACTGCATGTTGCGGATTCTGTGTCGCGATGACAAAGAACGGCTCGGGCAACTCGTACGTCACGCCGTCGATGGAGATGCGGTGTTCTTCCATTGCTTCCAGCAGCGCGCTTTGTGTTTTTGCCGTCGCGCGATTAACCTCGTCGATCAGCACCATCTGCGAGAAAAGCGGACCGCGATGAAACACGAAGCGTTGCTCGCCCCGATCGAAGATTGAATTGCCGAGAATATCCGCCGGCAACAGGTCACTGGTAAATTGGATGCGCTGAAATGCGAGAGCCAGCGAGCGGGCCAATGCCTGGGAAAGCGTTGTCTTGCCAACGCCCGGGATGTCTTCAATCAAAAGATGACCGCGCGCGAGCAAACAAGCGAGCGATTCGCAAACAAGATATGCAAGCTATAACCGGGGTGACCCCGGCGGCTGCCTCAGGGTCGCGCCCTGCTAGATGTTGCTTTCGCCGCTGAAGGAGGAGAGGGATGGGCGTCGCGATAACACTTTGTTACGAGACCGAGCACGAACGCCGCGAGAACAAACGCGACCACTCGTTTTTCCCTAGAAGTGAGACGGAATCTCTGTCTTGCTTGATCAAGTTTGGAGCGCCAGCGTTTCTTCAACCTTGTTCTTTCTGTTGCGACCGCACTATTTCATTGGCGTACAAGGGATGCACTCAACAGCAGTGGCATTGTCCGGACACTGATGATTTGAAAAGTGGTGAGTTCGTTTCGTTTTTTGTAATGAGTGGCAAAACGCGGCTTGCCACTGTGCAGCGTTTTAACGCATTATTCTCTCTATGGAGCAAGAAATCGATTGCAAGATGCTATCTGATTCTCGTTAGGTCTTACAAATCTCTCTTAGATATTTTGAGATACGCCAGCTAGAGTGATCATCGGCAAAATGACGTTTGAATTCCCAGTACGCGCCCGCGCGAGCTTGCTGGTCGGTGTTGCTCTCCTAATCGCAGCGTGCTCGCCGCCTGGTTCCACGGCCGGCTCGTCGGCACTTAAGCCAATCGACAAGGCTGCGCTACAGACCATGGTAGACACGACCGCCAAGGGGCTCCTGATCCCCGGCGCCGTGGTTCTCCTGCGCACACCCCAGGGCGACTTCACGATTACCTATGGCACCACGTTACTAGGCGCGGCAAGCCCACCCCGCGCCGACACCTACTTCAGGATCGCCTCCAATACCAAGACGATGACGGCCGCAGTGATCATGCAACTGGCCCAGGAGAGCAAACTCAGTCTCGACGATCCAGTCTCGAAGTACGTCCCCGGAGTGCCCAACGGCGACAACATCACCATCGCCGAGCTTCTGGAAATGCGTAGCGGCCTCTACAATTATACCAATGACCCCGTAATGTCTGCGACCATAGACACAGACCCGGCCAAGGTTTGGACCCCCGCCGAGTTACTGGCAATTGCATTCGCGCACCCACCCAATTTCCCGCCGGGTGCAAAGTACGAGTACGTCAACACCAACTATGCGCTTCTCGGTGTCGTCGCTGAAAAGGTCGACGGCAAGCCGCTGGCGCAGACGATGCGGGACCGATTGTTCGGCCCGCTGGGATTGCAACACACCCTGCTCCCCGCCAGCACCGTGAACACCCTCCCCGAACCGTACTCGCACGGCTACCTGTACGGCAGCTCCTCGGTCGCGTTGGTAGGCGAACCGCCTTACTCGCCTGAGGTTCAGGCTACGGCGCGAGCTGGCACCCTCCTGCCCAAGGACTATACGGACGTGAACCATTCCTTTGCCGCGGCCGCCGGCGGTGTGATATCCACCGCCAACGATTGCGCCACATGGATCAAGGCACTGGTTGCGGGCCGCGTGCTCGAACCCGCTTACCAACGCCGCTGGCTCGACAGCCTCAAGCCTGAGGACCCGAGCAAGCCCGAGGGCCAAAAATACGGGTACGGCATCACCCAGATTAGCTGGGGACCGAACACGATTTATTTTCACGGCGGCGAGACCCCCGGCTATAACTCGAAAATCAGCTACGACCTGACCAACGACATGACGCTCATCGTGTGGACCAATCTGCCTGTATCACTCGACGAGCAGCAGACCGCCAATACCCTCTGGGTGAAAGTGCTCGATCAAATCTACAAAGTGTCACCGCTGCAGCCCTCTTCATCGCCGAAAAATTGAGCAAAGCCGGTTGGGGTCGGGCTGTGTTGCAACGAGCGCGCAAAAATATAAAGAATCCGATCGAAAAGATAGAGGCTAAGGCTGGGCTAAGCCGATTTGACTCTTGCCGCCCCGCGATATCTTCTCCGCTTAAATAATCACATCTTAAAACATCCCGCACATTATGAACCAATCCTTACGTCTTCCTTCGCTTCTCCTTTCCGCTTTGTTCGCACTTCCCTTCGTGGCCCAACCGCTCCTACCGGGCAGTCTGCGAGCGGCGGAGGAGAAAAAAATAGAGTTCCCCGCGGCCAGCCAGCACTCGGTGGTAAAACAGCGTGTCGGGTTGACCGATGTAGAGGTGGATTATTCGCGCCCAAACAAGAACGACCGCGAGATTTTCGGTGGCCTTGTGCCCTATGGTAAGCTCTGGCGCACGGGCGCCAACGCGGTCACCAAAATTAAGTTTAGCGGCGCAGTAACGCTCGGCGGCAAAGAGATCCCGGCCGGTGAGTACGCACTCTTCACGATTCCGACGGCGAACGAGTGGACCGTCATCGTTTCGAAGGACGCCAAGTTGCAGAGCGCGGCCGATTATAAGCAGGAGAACGATGCCGCCCGTCTCACGGCGAAGCCGGAACCCAATCCCGTCACAATCGAGACGTTCACCATCGCGCTAGGCGATGTGAAAGGCGCTTCCGCAACACTTAATTTCCTTTGGGATAAAACGCGCGTGCCGGTGAAGTTGACCACAGATGATATCGAGCAGGTAAGCAAGCAACTCGATGCAGCCGTTAGCGCAAAGACTCCACTCGACCCGCGCACCGCCTATCAGGCCGCCGCCTTTTACTACGACAACGACAAGGACATGAACCAGGCGGCGAAATGGATCGACCAGGCGCTGGAGAAGAACCCGGATGCCTACTTCATGCACTACAAGAAGGCGCAGATTCAGGCGAAGCTTGGCAACAAGAAAGAAGCCACTGCCTCGGCGCAAAAGAGCATCGATATCCTGAGGAAAGACAAATCGCCGGACGAGTCCGCTATTAAGAACGCGCAGCAGATCATCGACGGCTCGAAGTGAGGATCATCTCAATCCACAAGATCGACTCCTTTCTTGACGATTTAATGCGCCGCCAGTTTCCGGGCGATGTTGCGATTAAAGAAGCCTCCAAGAGTTGGTCTGATGACGTCATGCGCTTCTCTTTCAAAGCCAAGAAGAGTTTCTTCGGAGCCACGATTTCCGGCGTCATCCGCGTAAATGACGACTCCGTTGTTATGGACTCCGACTTGCCGGGGTTCGTCACGGCGTTTGTTTCCGAAGACCAAATCCGGAACGTGATCAACGAACAGTTGGGTGGCCTATTTTCTGCTTAAGCCAATGCCGAACCTTGCGACATTTCATTGGTAATGCGCCTACCATTATCGCCCAAGCGGCGTCGAGATTTCCGTGCCGGACGGCGGTGTAAATTCGAACATTGACGCAGGAACCGGCTCGCGTGTCTGGTTCGAATACGTGGTCTCGATCCGGTCGCCGTTCGGCAGCAGCATATCGGTACGTTCTACCCGCAACTGATCATTAATTCGCAGTTCAAGCTTCTGAAACACGCGCTTCATTGACGACGCGCGCGGCATCAGTCTAAGATCATATCCGTTACCAGTTTTTGCCGCGGTGATCTGGAAAGTGTTTTCGACGTCCTCGAGGTTCAAAGAAGAATTGATCGCTGCCACTGTGGAATCGAGCGGCGATCCTTTGCCCAATGGATAACGCTCCGCCGATTTAAAGTTGGGGTAATAAATCCAGAGCTGCCGGCCGTCACTCACGGTCAGGCTGGGCGAGCTGCCTTTGACTTCGCGCCGGAATTTGTTAGGCGGCTGGAACCAAACTTTTCCCGAGCTCAGGATCGGGTTCTTCATCAGGTGAATCACTCTTTGTTCCTGAAAATCGGCCTGTGTGATCCGATTCTGCCGAATGCCGGCGAGAAGATTCCTGAGATCAGCCTCCGAAACCGGTGCGCTGTTCGCGATGCATATCAGTGATAGAAGAAGAAAAATTGGATATAAAACAGTGCGCATGCGCTGATTTTATACGGCCAGATCAAATTCTCAAAGTAGGTTACCCGACGTGTGATCGTCCGTCTGCGGAAAGTGACAACAGAGTTACTTTTACGGTGCAGCGACGCAAGACAAATGGTTGTCAATTATTGCCATGAAAATTACCACTTCACTGCACGTTCGCGCTTCTCGTTTCCTCAGTGATCGCTACGCCTACAGAGCCCAGGCCAATTACTTATCTGAGTTCGTCGCCTTCGCCGTGATTGCGGCCGTCATCATATGGCCAATTCTTTTGTTGGCTGACGCGATGGCAATGACATTTAAATAAACGCAACCGAGTCATCGTACACTGAAAAGCGAACTACGTTTCTGACCAAAATCATAAACTGGTATCCCTCTAAAGGGATAGAACTAAAGTCCCATATCGGAATTCGCCGGGAACGTTGTCAAACTTCAAAAGGGGCTTTATGAAAAACAGAAAACACTACGTTATGACCTCAACCCCGACCCTTAGGCAAAGTGGACTGCTAGCCGTGCTGTTGCAGCGCCAGCGCCGCAAAACGACCGAGTTGACTCCCGAGCACGGACGCTCGCTCTTTGGGAATTATTGGCGCGTGCTCCTTGGCGCCGGTGCCGGTTGGCTATTCCGGCGAGGCTTTGGAAGAACTGTCGCGCGGCACACGTGAATCCTTCATCAAGCCGATACCATGGCTCGACAAATCCACACCTACGCGGCACTACTGCAACAGATTCACCATGACCTGCGGATCCAGCATCCCGACTGGGTCCAGCCAAATGGGGAATCGCCGTTGTGCGATTCTTACGAGGCTCGTTTGATAGAATTGCTCGACCCATCGATACAAAGAACACCCGATGAGACTACCGGTGTTCCGGACTACTCCTTTGAATGCGGCCAATGCGGAGTCGAAGCCCCAACAAAGGCAAACCAAAGCGCTTACTGAGGGCCTAGAGAAGGTGAACGCATAGCTACAAACGAGCAAGTTAGTGTGCGAACAATCAGTAAAGCTTTCGGCTAGCCGAAGTGCTGAGTGCCCAGCCGACGGTTAGTTCCAGCCATTGGTTAAGTCTCATTTTCGACAAAGTCGTGTCCTTAGCTTGCCCAACGCGAGCCAAGGCGTGCGGTGGTAGGACTCTGCCACCACCCAGCCGCCGGTGGTCAGTGCCCACGAGACGACGAACTCAGCCCGTTGGGAGGCGTTGGCGCCCGCCGCCACAACCGGTACCCACACCACCAGCGTGAACAGACCCATCTGCAGCGCCGATAATGTGGCCGCCGTTCTTGCATAGACACCGATAAGCACTGCTAAGCCCGCCGCGATGAAGGTATAGCCCGTGAAATATGCCCAGGCCACATGCGCTGGCAACCAGCTAGGCACCAAGTCTGCAGTCACCTGGAGATAGATGAAATGAGCCAGGCCAAAAGGAATCAAAGCCAAGCCGTAGAGCACCCTCGCGATGCGCATGCCATGGTGGCCAGTGGCGAAGCTGAAGTGCCTCCTGTCCCAGTCGCTAGCGAACCAGTCATAGAGCACCCAGGCTGCTGCCGTCATCATCGCGGTCTGGCAGCTTGCCCACCAGACGCCAACGGTGGGCGAAATGAAAATGAGGGGCACTCTCAATACGAGCAACCAAAGCAGGAAATAGGCGAGCAGTACGCGGGCGGCTGCGGCGGCTGCGCGTTGCCAGAGCAGGCCTATGCCGGACGCCAGGGGAATGAGAGCGCAGAGATAGATCAGTACCTCGCGTGCAGGCACACTTTTGGGTACCGGCTGCCATAACGCGGCAAAATCGCGTTCCAGTTCATCGACCCGTTTGCAGCATATTCAAACTGCGGCCTAACGAGAATCGAGCAAATTGGGAATCTGCGAGATGGACGGGATAGCCCGCGAGCGCGAATGAGCTGGGAAGATTATGAGTCAAAGAGATAAACCACGGCTGGGTAAAGCCACTTGTTATAGCAGTGCCGGGCCACCGCGGAACGCTAGGAACTCCGAACCACCATTACCCTGGAGCTGCCCAATGCCAGAAGTGAAGACGGTTTGGCTGCCGTTCGTTGAGAATTTCAGAATATCGCCTGGGGCTGCTGCTTTTAGTTCGACCACAAGAAGAGCTGTCGGCCCGACAAAAGTATTTTTCATATTTGTTTTTGTTGATTAGTCAGGTTCTCCATTGGAGAGAGGCTACCAATGACCAGATCGCGCTAAAAAGGGTGACCAGTTTCGCTTGTCGCGGGAACAAAGGCCTTTGAGCTGCGCAGCATCGGAGAATTATGCAGCATCTCATCTTGAGAAAGCATTCTCTGGATGCGAAAGTCGCATCGTGAAAATGAATGGTGCGATCTACGGACGCACAGTTTCATCGGTCCCAAAGCGGCGCCGGCGTTGTTTAGTCATGTCGTTCGAAATGGTGCGGCTGGATCGCGCGTCGTCCGAGCCGCTTTACCAACAACTGTATCGCCAAATACGAGAAGAACTTGAAAGCGGCAGTTTTGATTCAAGCGCTTCCCGTGTGCCTTCCTCACGAGTTCTCGCTGCAACTCTCGGGATTTCAAGACCGACCGTAAACCAGGCGTTCTTAAAGCTGCTTGAAGAAGGCTATCTTCAGGCTCGGAAACGCTCCGGTATCTTTGTCGCCGATCATCTACCGGCAAGTTTTCTGAAGGCCGCCAGGCCGGCATCAACCGTGCGCAACGAGCATTCACCGCGTGTCGCCCGACGAGTGACCAGAATGACCGATTGTCGCAGCGGCCGACAACTCGACGTCGGCGTTGGCGGCCCGCCGACCGTCACGCTCATCGCCGGGCTGCCGGCCGTGGATGAATTCCCGATTGCTGTTTGGGAACGCTTGCGCGAGCAGGTTTTGGCGAAAAAGGGAGCGCACCTGTTGCGTTATGCCTCGAGCCGTGGCGAGATCGAACTGCGGAAGGCAATAGCTGCTTACTTGTGCGACTTCCGCGGCGCCAATTGTC
>QHPC01000247.1 GCA_003218915.1 Verrucomicrobiota bacterium | reverse complement strand
CCTTGTGCTCGTGGTGGGAAATATTTTCCGCAGGCTCCTTCCTTTGCTGGTGAATCACGACGTGCCCATGGAATACCTGATCACTTTCATCGCTTACGTGTTGCCGTTCTCACTCATCTTCACAATTCCCTGGGGATTGCTGACCGCGATTCTGCTCGTGTTCGGGCGGCTCTCCGCAGACAATGAATTGATCGCGCTGCGCGCAAATGGCGTGAGCGTTCCACGCGTGTGCGTTTCGCTTTGGGGCGTCGCTCTCATGTGCACTGTGATCTGTCTCTGGCTCAATGTGCAGGTTGCGCCGGCAGCGCAGGAAAAATTGCGCAGCACCATTTTCGATCTCGCGACGCGCAATCCGATGGCGCTGTTTGGCAGCGATCAGGTGATCGATCAGTTTCCCGGGCGTAAAATTTATGTTGGGAAAAAAGAGGGTAACAAACTCGAGAACATCACCGTGTTCGAACTGAACCAGAACTCGCTGCCCGTGAAGGTGACTTACGCACGCACCGGGATGCTCGAAGCCGATTTGGCGAACAAGCAGATTCTCATGCACCTCTACCAGGCGCGTTACCAGGAGCGCGATCCGAAGGATCCGACCAACCTGCGAAAGATTCGCGACGGAATCAACATGGTGGAGGGGACGCTGCCCATCAGTCTCGAAGAACTTTACGAGAAAGAAAAAAAGCGGCCGAGCCGGTCTGCGCTGTCGATCGAGCAATTGCTGGAACAATTGAAAAGCGAGGATAAGCGCGAGCGCAGCGCCAGCCGCACTGAAATCAATAAACGATTTTCATTTCCGTTTGCGTGCGTTGCATTCGCGATCATCGGGGTGCCGCTTGGCGTGACGGCGCATCGTCGGGAAACCTCAATCGGGTTCGCCATGGGTTTAATCGTCGCCACGACCTATTTCCTGTTTGTTATCATCGGCGATACGCTGCGTGGAAATCCGCATGCCCACCCGGAACTGCTGGTCTGGTTTCCGAATGTTCTTTTCATCATACTTGGTTGGCTTCTGTTCCGGCGGCTGGCACGGCAATAGATCGTCCTCACAGGGTAACCGAACTTAAAATCGGGTTTACCCAGGCCCAGTCCATTCTCTGGAAAGTTAACGCCGAGTAACGGCCTGGTTCTGTTACGTATCCTTGCGGGCCGAAGGCGGCCCGGCTCCATCAGCATGCATCGAGGATCAATGTTGTAGACGGCCTGCCCCCAGTCCGTTTCTCTCCTCAGATTATTGACTGGCTCGGTAGGATTGGCATTCGTCGATGATCGAGCGCCTATTCAAACTCTCTGAGAACACGACCACTGTCCGTACAGAAATATTGGCCGGCGTGACGACGTTTCTCACGATGGCTTACATCATTTTCGTTCAGCCTGCGGTGCTCTCTGGAAAAATGTTCGGTATGGATACAGGCATCGATTTCGGTGCAGTTACGACCGCAACATGTCTCTCGGCTGCGCTAGCCACTGCGACCATGGCGTTCTACGCGCGTTATCCCATCGCTCAAGCACCGGGGATGGGTGAAAATTTCTTTTTTGTTTTTTCGGCGCTTCCGGCCGCGACGGCAGCCGGATTCACGAATGGATGGCAGGTCGCTCTGGGCGTGGTGTTTGTTTCCGGCGTTTTATTTTTGATTCTCTCGCTGATTGGATTGCGGGAGCTGATTTTCAATTCCGTCAGCCCAAGCATGAAAAATGGAATCGCGGCGGGGATCGGGCTTTTCATTGCGTTTATCGGATTGCAGCAGGCCGGCATCATTATCAAGGACCCTGCTTCAGCGGCGAAATTGAACACTCACTTTGCATCTCCGGATTCGATCGTGTTCTTCCTTGTTTGCTCACGACAGCGGTCTTACATGCACGCCGCATCCGCGGCTCAATTCTCTGGGGCATTATCGTCGCCACGGCGCTGGCCTGTCTGCTCAAAGTGGCGTTGCCACAAATGCCCGCCGCCGTCTCCGCCGCGCACGACGTAACAACGTCGATGCTCAATACGCGTTTCGAATTTGCAAAAACATTGATTGCTTTGCCGCCATCGCTTGGCCCGACATTTATGAAAATGGACGTCGCGCACGCATTGACGGCGAAGATGTTGCCGTTTGTTTTTGTCTTTCTTTTCATGCTGACGTTTGATGCGATCGGCACGTTGATTGGTGTGTGCGAGCAAGCCGGATTCATGCGCGATAACAAGTTGCCCCGCGCGAAACAGGCAATGGTTTCCGATGCGATCGGCACAGTAGCGGGGGCTGCGCTGGGCACAAGCACGGTCACCAGTTTTATCGAAAGCGCTGCTGGGGTGGAAGCAGGAGGACGGACGGGGCTGACGGGATTGATCGTCGCCGCACTTTTCTTGGTCGCGCTGTTTTTTAGTCCGCTAATTGCGATGATCGGTGGATATCCTCCAATCACTGCGCCTGCACTCACGATTGTCGGCGCAATGATGATGCAAAACGTCAATAAGATTGAATGGAAGGATTACACCGAATCGATTCCCGCGTTCCTGATTATCATTGCCATTCCACTGTCGTATTCAATTGCCGATGGCCTCGCGCTTGGATTCATCAGCTGCGCTCTCATTAAGGCCTTCAGCGGCCGTGCCCGCGAAATCAGCTGGCTAACTTACACGCTCGCGATTGTGCTCGTGTTCTACTTTCTTTTCGTGCGCAGCCGAATTGCATAAGGATGGGAGTGACGCCGTCCTCCAGCGCAATGGTCAACCCAATGTCAGGCTTCCTCGGGTTCCGGTCCCAGCGAGAGCGAAGGCGCCCTTGCTGAGCGAGTCGCTCGACGTTGGAAAACCGGCACCTGTAAGGTGTTCCACAAATAAACGGCCACGCAGGCCAGCACTAAAACGGAGGCATAACCTCGGATGTGCTTGAGCAGGTCAATCGCCCAGAGCGTTGGTTCAAGTTTCTTATCAATCAGCATCACGTGCACGATCATCGCTGTGCTCGCCGCTGAGATAATGAAATGAATGATGCTTAATCTGAGACTGACGCCCAAGGCGACGGCACTAACCACCGCGCCCCACACCAGATAGCGTTCATGCATCTGGCCCAGCAGCGCAAACATCAGCAGCCACGGAGCAGTGATCGCAATCAGGACGCGAGGGTCGCGATCGCGAACCTGTCGCGCGGCGCCGTATGCGCATGTTGCGAGTGTGCCAAGGTAGAGCAGTCGCAGGGTCCATTGCAGCGTGAGATAGAAATCCAGAGATCCAAAATGAACCGACCCGAATGGATCCTTTAATGACCACCCAACCTTGGAAAGAAGTGAGGGAAGATTGTAACACGAACTGATGACAAGGTAGGGGTAATGCTCGCTGCCATACAGAAAACCGACCCGCAGCCACGCAAAGCTTCCACCCGCGAAAGCGCCAATTGCAAATGTGGCGCATCCGGCGATTCCGCTGATCCACGCTCCTCGATGCGGTAATTCGCGTTGCAGAAACAACAACGAGCTAAAGCCAGTGACAGCGACAAGTGCGATCCAGGCCGCTGGCGTACGCAGAAGCCACGGCGATGCGATTACTGCCGCCGTCAATACGAATCCTGCAAGCACACGCAGCGCGCGGTTCCATCTTTTTTGCCACAACGGCCAAAGCACAAAAAACGGCGCCACGAATAACAGTTGCCCCTTAAACATTGCGCCTGCGGCCAGCAGACAACCACATACGAACCATCGATTTTTCAGCGCTGCGAGCGCAGCAAACAGATAAAACGGCATGATCCATACGTCCCATTGCGGCCATCCATGCGCGTCAAGAATCATGGACGGCTCAAGCCACGCCACGCTCGCGGCAGCAAGACCGCAAATCGAAGCGCGATGTTGAACCGCCAGGCTACTAGGCGAGCCCGACTGCGTTGCGCGAGACTGCCGCCCCAGACACAAGCGAACCAAAAGGAAGATCGCCACCGCAGAAAGCAGTTCGCATAAGAGGTTGATCTTCAATAATGGGTTCACCAGCTTGGGGTGCCCGTCATCGACGCCAGGGAATTGGTTGCGCACTTCTCTTGCCCAGATTGCCATGACCAGAAGCCGCAGCGGGGGATAATCGAGACGATAATCCTTGTTGTACGCCTTATGCTTCACCCGGTCGTAGAGTGCCAGGTAACCGCGAACGAATCCCGTCAGGGAATTAGCAGAAGCTTCGTCGGGCGATAACCGACGCGCCTCTTTCATGGTCTCGCTGCCCCAGTAAAAAGCGTTGACGATGTCGTGCTGATAACGCACGTGCCTTGTGCTTTCCCCGATCCACCGGCGTAGCTGAATGCCACCGAGGAAAAGTGCAACGATTAGAAACGCAAGCAGTGCATACCGGGCAGATTTGTTGGCACAGAATTTTCTGAAGAGTGCGCGAATGCCCATGGGATACCCGTAACAAAGACAGCAGTTCGATTCGGACGGTTACAACGGCTGTATTTGAACTACCTTTTGTTCGTAGTTCTGTACCGGCCGATGAACGTGAAGCTGACTAATCGATGCAGGTCGTTTATCTTTCCAGCAATTTATTTGTGAACAGGACGGCGACAAAACAGAACCTTGCCCTCTGACGTAGTGCAGGCAAGCTATACGTCCCGCGAGCGGAGAGATAAAAAAGATCCAGCGTAGCTCAGTGGTAGAGCGGTCGGCTGTTAACCGATTGGTCGTAGGTTCGAATCCTACCGCTGGAGCCAATCGTCCGGTCTGCAGAATTCCCTTCGCTCGAAACCACTTTTTCAATTTGCTTCGGCTGCATTTATCGACAAGAATAAACCGCGGGGTGGAGCAGCCTGGTAGCTCGTCAGGCTCATAACCTGAAGGCCGCGGGTTCAAATCCCGCCCCCGCAACCAATTTTCCCTTTCTGGATATTGGAGTTATTGCATTCGAATTTCTGCGATTTCGTTTTGAGCCGAGTCCCGGGCTGTTTGCTTTCGCTGCGAGTTGTTGTTCCAATATCGGGTGCCGCGAAAAGGGTCGATTCAATCGAAACTTGCAAAGATTCTCGTCGGCACAGCCAGTTGGTCGGACCCTGGCTTTGTAGAGCGTTGGTATCCGAAAAAGATGCCGGCAGGCGAGCGGCTCGACTGGTATGCGCAGCATTTCGACATGGTCGAGGTCAACTCGACATTTTATTCCGTGCCAGAACCGAGAATGGTGGAACGCTGGTGCGCGGCGACGCCCGATGATTTCACATTCGACGTAAAGTTACATCAACTGTTCTCCTTCCACTCGACACCGGCAAAGCTCCTGCCGCCGGAGTTACAACGACGAGCAGAGACAGATGGCAGGGGAAACGTGAAATCGACTCCGGATTTACAGGAAGCCCTGCTCAAAATTTTTCTGCGCGGGACGTCGATTTTGCGCGACGCGGGAAAGCTTGGCGTCTTCCTTTTGCAACTGTCGCCCGCGTTTTCTCCACGGAAACATGAGCTAGGCGAACTCGAGCCATTGGTCGATATGCTTCGTGATTACAAACTGGCGATCGAGTTCCGAAATCGCAATTGGGTAGTCGGCGATCAGTTGCGATCGACAACCGATTTTATGCAAAAGCATCATGCAATTTTTGTGAACGTGGACGCCCCCGACTCGGATCATTTCATGGTCATGCCGTCGGACATCGATGAGGTAACGAATTCGAACGTCGCGTATCTGCGACTGCATGGACGCAACGCAAAAGGCTATATCACCGGCAAAACTGTGGCCGCGCGTTTCGATTACGATTACGGCGAGAATGAAATCGCCGAAGTGGCAGAGCGCAGCAGGAAGCTGGCGCGAGAAGCGCGCGAATTGCACGTCATTTTTAACAATAACAATCTCGATTACGCGCCGCGCGCGGCGCTTCGCTTGCGCAAGGCGCTGGGTCAAATCGTAAAGACCCCGTCGGAGACAGCAGAATTGTTTTAGTACGCGGCGGTCAACAAAGTACACGGATTCAAACTGATGAGAAAGCGGCGCGCGGACGCGCATGCACTCCGAATGCACTGCGTGCGAAATCCATGGAATGCGGGTACTATGTTTTGCGAAGCTTTCGGAGTACGATGCATCCTCGCATCACTTTTATTGCAGCTGACGCACAATTATTTATGTCAATTTGGATGACCCAAAATTGAAAGCGCGGGACTCATCATCGGCGGAGTCTGCCTACAACTCGCAATTACCGGGGCCGCTTGCGCGGCTGAAACGCTGGCTGGTAGCACATCACATGACCCTGATGACGATTGCCGACACGCCGCACTCCGTCGCTTTTGGGTCGGCGATTGGAATTTTTTTTGGGTTCACACCGCTTTATCCGCTGAAGACCTTGCTATCGATCGGTACGGCGTGGGTCTGTCGCTGCAACAAGATTGCGGCTGCGATTGCGGTAACCCTGCACGACGTGGTGATCTGGGCAATGCCCGCGATCTATCTTGCCGAATATCAATTGGGATGCTGGAGTTTGCAGCGGCCGCCAGCGCAGCGTGTTCATTTTCGCCAGTTTGGACTGCACGATTACGTGCATTGGCATGTATTTTCACGGGTCGTCTGGCCCACATTTTGGCCGGCGTTTGTCGGCTCCATGTTCCTCGCGGTTCCTTCGGCGATCATTATCTATTTTGTGATGCGGTTGCTGGTGAGTCGGGCTCGAACATCACAGAAGGCCGCATGAGGGGGCAGAACGGTCGCCACGTCGACTCCTCAATGCGTTGGCAAAATGCGGCTTTGATGCCTGATGCTTGCACCTTCGGTGATTCCTTTTTGGCATCGGTCCGAGTCGGCCTGGCATTTTCCGGAAAGGCTGATCCACCTTTAACAAGATCCAGGACTGTGACAGCCGTTTGCCAATCAGAACGCCTCGACTAAGGTGCTCCGGTTCGAGGATGTTTATGCATTTATCACGTCGATTTCTCATCTTTTTTTCCGTGTTTCTCGCCAGCGCGGCGCTTCTCCGCTCGGCTGCTGGCGCAGAGGCATATCTCATCGCTGATGCGCAAACGGGCTACATTTTGGAAGAGCAGGAATCGAGGAAAAAACTGCAAGTCGGTAGCCTGACAAAAATCGCGACTGCGAGTGTGGCGCTCGATTGGGCGGAACGAAGATCGGGCGATCTCAACCAGGCAGTCACGATCCCGCAGGAGGCGTTCGTCGGCACACTTGAAAACAACATTGGTTTTCAGCCGGGCGATAGCATCACCCTGCGAGATCTTCTCTACGCTGCTCTTGTCCAGTCCGATAATATTGCAGCCTATACGCTGGCGTACCACGTTGGCGCGAAGGTCGAGTCGCTAGCGCCCGGCCAGGCGAGCTCGAAATACACGCCAGTTGATGCGTTCGTCGCCCAGATGAATGCGCTGGCCAAACAGTTGAAGATGGACCGCACCCGTTTTGTTAACCCTCACGGCGTCGATTACAAGGTCAAGCCGCTGCCGTATTCGACAGCCGAAGACATGGCGCGTCTCACTCGTTACGCAATGAACAAAGCCAGCTTTCGCTTTTATGTGTCCCAAAAGGAACGCCAAATCTCATTTGATCGAGGCGGGCGTCGATTGAATTACATACTTCGCAACACAAACGAACTCCTGGGGAAAATGGGCATCGACGGAGTCAAAACGGGTCGCACCGCCCGCTCCGGCGATTGTTTGATTCTGTATGCCAATCGCCAGGCGGAAGTTGTCCGCCAGGGGCAGATGGAAACGGTCTATCCGCGTCATTTGATGGTCGTGCTTCTGGGCAGCACAAATCGATTCGGTGAAGGCGCAGCCCTTTTGCAACGCGGCTGGCAGCTGTACGACCAATGGGCTGCCGGCGGTCGCGTGGCCGATTCAAAGAAAATGCTTTGATTGAGCGTTTGCCAAAATGAAGCCACGGATTGGTGTTCTAACCAGTGGCGGCGATTGCCCCGGACTTAATGCGGTCTTACGGGGCGTTATGCTCGCGGCGGAGAAACTTGGCTGGGAAGTAGTCGGTTTTCGTGACGGATTCGAAGGACTTCTTCCACCGGGCAATCATGTCATTCTCGATCGCCAAAGCATTACCGGAATCATGGCACTCGGCGGCACGATTATCGGCACGACAAATCGCGGCCATTTTGTTGCCAAGGTTGGCGCCGGCAACCGCACCGTTGTGCCTGCAAACATCATTGCAGGCGCCAAGAAAATACTGCATGAGCTCCAGGTAAAGGCGTTGATCATTGTTGGGGGCGACGGCTCGATGGTGACGGCGCAACAATTACAGGAAGCCGGTATTAATTGCATTGGTGTTCCGAAGACGATTGACAACGATCTCGAAGCCACCGCGACAACATTCGGATTCGATTCCGCTGTCGCCGTCGTAATGGACGCGCTCGATCGGGTGCATACTACAGCGACCAGTCACAGGCGGGTCATGGTTGTAGAAGTAATGGGACGCCACGCCGGCTGGATCGCTTTGCACGGCGGCATTGCTGGTGGCGCCGATATTATTTTGATTCCCGAAATTCCATTCGATTTCGACAAGATCGCCAGCGTGGTCAAGGCCCGCGAGTCGGCCGGTTATCTGGGAACTGTTGTTGTGGTCGCAGAAGGTGCGCGGCCAAAACATGGCGAACAGGTGAAGCGTGACGTCGAAGGCGGCGAATTTCGTCTGGGAGGAATCGGCGAAATTGTAACCCGCGAGATTGCGAAACGCACTGACAAGGAAACACGCTGCTGCGTTCTCGGCCATCTGCAGCGCGGAGGCGCGCCCACAACGCTCGATCGCATTTTGGGTACGCGCTTCGGCGTGAAAGCGGTCCAACTAGCCAAGGAAGGACATTTTGGGTCGATGGTCAGCTACCAAAATTATCAAGTGCGCCAGGTACCGATCGCGGAAGCCGTCAATCGTCTCAAATTGGTTCCACCCAACGGCGAAATGGTGCAGACGGCACGTGACGTCGACATCTCCTTCGGAGATTAGCATCTGTCATGTTGAGCGAAGCTAAACATCTCTGATTTGTTGCCCTGAGCGCCCTGAATAGAATCCGAGATCCTTCGCTCCGCTCAGGATGACAAGGAAAGGCATTAATGAAAATCATCCTCGCTTACTCGGGTGGTCTCGACACATCGGTAATCCTGCGCTGGCTCAAGGAATCTGCCTCAGGCGGACAGGCTGAGATCATTGCTTTTTGCGCCGACATCGGTCAGGAAGAAGAACTCGAAGGGTTAAAGGCAAAAGCGCTAGAGACGGGCGCCTCGAAGTGCATCATCGAAGATCTGCGCGAGGAATTCGCAGGCGATTTCATCTTCCCGATGTTCCAGGCGGGGGCGATTTACGAAGGACAATATCTGCTTGGCACGAGCATCGCGCGTCCGCTGATCGCAAAGCGAATGGTCGAGATCGCGCGCGCGGAAAACGCCGACGCCATTGCCCACGGGGCGACAGGGAAGGGGAATGATCAGGTTCGCTTCGAGTTAGCTGCCGCGGCGCTGGCGCCCGAATTACGGGTGATCGCGCCCTGGCGCGAGGAACGCTTCCGCAAACAATTTCCCGGCCGCAGCGAGATGATTGGATTCGCAAAAGCAAATGGAATTCCGGTCGAAGCAAGAGTCGAAAAACCGTACTCGATGGATCGCAATCTGCTTCACATCAGTTATGAGAGCGGAGCCCTGGAGGATCCTTGGTTCGACGCGAGCTCACCTGAGATGCGCGCCATGTACAAATTGAGCGTCCCACCCGAAGACGCGCCGAACGAACCGGAATATGTCGAGATGGAATTTCATCGCGGAAATTGCGTCGCTGTGAAGGGAAAATCGTTGTCGCCGCTGGAAGTTGTGCAGACGCTTAACAAGCTCGGTGGCAAACATGGGATCGGTCGCGTAGACATCGTCGAGAACCGCTTTGTCGGAATGAAAAGCCGTGGCGTGTACGAGACGCCCGGCGGCGCGATCCTGCATTTTGCGCATCGGCAGATTGAAACGCTCACCATGGACCGCGAAGTCATGCACTTGCGCGACAGCCTCATTCCAAAATATGCGGAGCTGGTTTACAACGGTTTCTGGTTCTCACCCGAGCGGGAAGCCCTCCAAGCGCTCATCACCGAAACGCAACGCGACGTCAGCGGACTCGTTAGGCTAAAACTCTACAAAGGCAATCTTATCGTTGCTGGCCGCAAAAGTTCGAAGAGTCTTTACGATGCAAAAGTCGCAACGATGGAAGGCGAAAGATCTGCGTTTGATCAAAGTGACGCTACTGGTTTCATCCGGTTGAACGCGCTGCGCTTAAAGCTGCGCACGCTGCTCGACCAGTCCGGCTAGTCCACGCGGTCGCATGCTGCTGCAAACTCCGTGTCGCGCAACCTTGCGACGGGTGGTTGTCGAACTTATATTTGGGAGGCGCATTCAGCGCGAGAGAGGTAGGAGGTCATTATGCCAACGACAATTACTGCTCCAAAAACGAAAACTCAAAAACCTAAAGGTGTGCCGGCAGCGGAAGAAGATTTTCTACCGCTTCAAGGGACTGATTACGTCGAGTTTTATGTGGGTAACGCCAAGCAGGCGGCGCATTTCTACAAGACCGCATTCGGTTTTCAAAGCCTGGCGTATTCCGGGCCGGAAACCGGGGTGAAAGATCGCGCCAGCTATGCGATTCGGCAGAACAGGTTGACGTTGCTCCTGACTACTCCCGTCCGCGCGAATAATCCGATCGCCGATCATATCTACAAACATGGCGACGGCGTCAAGGCGCTGGCGTTGACGGTGGAAGATGCAACGTCAGCATGGGAAGAAACGACGAAGCGCGGTGGCAAGAGTTATATGGAGCCAAAGACTTTCTCGGATAAACATGGCGAGGTAGTGATGAGCGGGATCCACACCTATGGCGATGTTGTTCATCTGTTCATCGAGCGCGAAAATTATCGC
>QHPC01000246.1 GCA_003218915.1 Verrucomicrobiota bacterium | reverse complement strand
TTGACATGCTGATTTTTCGCGTTAAAAACCGGAAATGTTTTTGTCTCCCCAACGTACTAGCTGTTTTCGGATCATATCGCTCCTGATTGGTTCAACGCTGCTTTTTGCGGTCCCCGCCGACGCCGCTCAAAAGCTCCCGAAATGTTGCGTCTGGCGCGTGGTCAACGCGAAAGCGCCATTTTACCTGGTGGGCTCAATCCACGCGCTTAGCAAAAATGATTATCCGCTCGCCGCGCCGTACCAGACCGCATTAAGAGACAGTAAGCGTTTCCTCTTCGAATTCGATCCGAACCGGCACGTGGAGTTCGAAAAGAAATTTGAGAAGGCCGGCAAATATCCTCCGGGACAGGATATCCGTTCAAAAATTGATCCGGAACTGTTGGCCTGGCTTTGCCAGAATGTTATGACCGTCAAGCCGGACAAACGCCGGGCAAGACGGGAACACGGTGGGAATTTCGACGCTGAGTTTGGCTATAAGCCCTGGTGGATCGCCCAACATCTCGTTGGACCTGCGACCTACAGCAAAAGTTCGCTCTCGCACGGTCTGGACAATTACTTTGTGGACCTCGCGATAAGAGAGAAAAAAGAAATCGCCGGTCTCGAATCGGTGGACGAGCACGTGGCAGTGATGGGTGGTTTGTCCGATCGGGATAGCGAATTCATTCTGCGTGACGCCCTGGACCAGCCGATGGCTGCTGAAAAGGAATTCAGCCGGATGCACAAGGCCTGGCTTAAAGGCAATACCGATGCGCTTTGGGCCGGTGACAGCCGGCTACGCAAAAAGGCCCCGTGGATCGCGGCGCGTTTCGTCGATCACCGTAACATTAAATGGATTCCACGGATCGAGGCGGAACTGAAAACCGGCAAGCCGACAGCGATTGTCGCCGGCGCATTGCACTTCTCGGGTCCAAATAGCGTCATCAAACTGCTGGAGAAGCGCGGCTACAAGATCGAACAGCAGTAGCGCACGGACGCTGTTCTGGGTAGCGGGATTCTACCCTCACCGGCAGCTTCGCTGGCCGCCTCTCCCTCGCAGGGAGAGGGTAGGGTGAGGGTCTGCTCCTTCGCGTGTGTTACACACCGCCCCGCACCAATGTCTCGTAAAGCGCTTTGGTTTTTTCCGCGATTGACGCCCAGCTAAAGTATTCTTCCACACGTTTGCGTCCTGCCTTGCCGAATCTTTCACGCAGTTGTCGATCTTTCATTAGCTGATTAATGCGCTCAGCAAGATCTCGCGCGAATTTCTCCGGGTTTGTCGCTTCGAAGGACCCTTCCTTGGTTTGTTCGAGTGGAACCAGAAATCCGGTCTCGCCATCGACAACGACCTCTTTGATTCCGCCGACCGCGCTCGCGACCACCGCGGTTTCGCACGCCATTGCCTCAAGATTAATGATGCCAAACGGTTCGTAGATTGAAGGGCAAACGAACACGGCTGCGTGGGAATAAAGTTCGCGCGTAGCCGTCTGATCCACCATTTCATTGATCCAGATGACTCCAGGGCGCTGTGCCTTCGCGCGCTCCACTGCGGTTTTCATTTCTTCCCCCATCTGCGGCGTATCGGGCGCAGCCGCACAAAGAACGATTTGGAAACCGCGATCCATGAATTGGATTGCGCGAAGCAAGTGCTGGAATCCTTTCTGGCGGGTGATCCGACCGACAAACAGCAGATACGGATTATCTGGATCGATGCCGTATTGCTTTAGCGCAGCAGTGGAATCGGTCTTCCGATATTGGTCCAGGTCGATACCGTTGTGGATCACATGCACGCGCGTCCGATCCACATCAAACAATCGCTCGATGTCACCTTTCGTCTCGCGGGAGACGGCAATGACCGCGTCCGCCATCTCCAGCGCAGTCTTCTCAATCCAAAGCGAGAAATCGTAACCATCGGCGAGTTGTTCGCGCTTCCAGGGTCGAAGCGGTTCGAGCGAGTGAACCGTGATCACCAGCGGAATTCCGTAATTCTTTTTCGCCAAGATCCCTCCGAAATGGCTGTACCACGTGTGACAGTGCACGAGATCGGCATCGATGTTGGTTGTGTTGAAATCGGTGCATCGCCGCACTGCGCCGAAAACCGAGCGCAACGGTTTCGGGCAGGTGAAATTGCTCGTGTCAATTTGATATCCGGTGACCTTGAGATTGCCTTCTTCAAGGCGCTGATCGCCAAAGCAACGAACTTCCACCGGCATCGTCTTCGCCAGTTCCCGCGTAAGAAAGCCGACGTGCACGCCCGCGCCGCCGTAAATGTGCGGCGGATATTCATTTGTGAGAAAAAGGACCTTCAAGCGCGAGGAAGAATTAAATGACGAAGCACGAATGTCGAATGACGAATTAGTGACGAAGTTCGAATGACGAACAAGCGCCTGCGAAGATCGAAACGAATTGGAGCTTCGTCATTTGTTCATTCCTTCGTCATTCAGCTACCTTTGCACTTTTACCAGCAACACCGGCACCTCCACTTCGTGGCGCACTTTGTCGACTGTTGCCCCGTAAAGTATGTCGCTGATGAAGCGGTGGCCGTGCGTGGTCATTGCGATGAGATCGACATTTTTTTTCCGCGCGAGTTTGATGATCTCGTCCGAGGGTTCGCCCAACGCCAGGACGGCGTCGCAGGAAAAACCCTCCCCCGTCAGCTCGCGAACCCGTTTTTCCAAATAGGCGCGGTCTTCCTTCATCTCTTCGCTTTCGGCCAGTTGAAGCTGATTAAAGTTACGCGCCACCCAGCCATCTGAGACATGAACGAGGAGCAGTTTCGCGCCGACAATGCGCGCAAGCGGCCTGATGTGCGTAAGAATAGTCTCATCGGCGGAACTGTTTTCGAGTGGGATGAGGATGTGTTTATACATGACAGAAATGACGAAGCACGAAGGACGAATGACGAAACAATGATCGAAGCCTAAATGACGATAGCTGCCGACTCGCGCTTCGGCTTTCTGGCTTCGTCATTCCTTCGAGCTTCGTCATTCGTCATTACGCCGGCACGGGAATATGAAAGAAACCGTAAAGCGATTTGCGCACGGAGTCTGGTAAAAACGTGTCCAGCAGCAGCTTCACATTGAGCACGATGATAATGCCGGCAGTTGTCCAGCCGAGAATTCTTATCCAGACACGGTTCGCAAACTCGCCCATTTTCGCCTTCTCGCCGGTAAACCGCATCAGCGGCCAGACAGCGAAACCGAGTTGCATGCTCAAGCAGACCTGGCTGGCGATCAGCAATTCGGTCGTTTTGCCTTCGCCGAACATTCCGATCACGATGACTGCTGGCACGATGGCAATCAATCGCGTAATCAGCCGGCGCAACCATGGCTTGATGCGGAAGTTGAGAAATCCTTCCATCACAATCTGACCGGCGAGGGTGCCAGTGAGGGTTGAGTTTTGCCCGGATGCAAGCAGCGCCACGGCAAAAAGAACACTCGCCGCGCCGACACCCAGCAGCGGGCTAAGCAACCTGAACGCGTCCTGAATCTCTGCCGCACCGCTTGAATCAATTGTGGCAAACTTGATCGCTTCCCGTCGGCCTTCTGGTGTTTGCTCGAACTTGCGTGTCTGCACAATAGACGAGTGTAAGTACAGATTGTGCGGCATCACCGTGGCGCCGAGGATCCCAATGCTGACGTAGAGCATTTCCTGGTTTGCGAGGATGTGAGGACCCGGAACAAATCCAAGAAGGATGCCGCCAAAGCTCGGCTTGGAAAAAATCAGCTCAGCGGTGAAGCAACCACCGATAATAATGATCAGTGTGATGACGATAGCTTCGATGTAGCGAAAGCCTTTGGTCTGCAAATACAACACCAGGAGCACATCGGACGCAGTGATGAGGCAACCCCACACCAATGGGATGCCGAAAAGAAGCTGCAACCCGATCGCTGAGCCGACCACCTCGGCCAGATCGCATGCCGCGATTGCGATCTCACAAAGAATCCACAGAAACCAGACAGTCGGTGTCGCGTAATGATCACGGCAGGCTTGTGCCAGGTCGCGTCCGGTGGCAACGCCTAGCTTGATGCACAGGTGCTGAAGTAGGATCGCCATGAGGTTGGAGATCATGATGACGGCCAGAAGCGCGTAACCAAACCGGGCGCCGCCGGCCAGATCAGTGGCCCAATTGCCCGGATCCATGTAACCCACCGCGACCAGAAATCCGGGACCAGTGAATGCCGCCAGTTTCCTCCAGAACGAAGGCGTCCCCGGGACCACAATGCTCCGGTGGACTTCCGGGAGCGAGACCCGGCCGGCGCTTCTGCGCCACGCTGCATCCGCCCGCTCCCTGACGATGTTGTCCGATCTACTCACGAGTTCATCCTATCCCCTTGAAATTAGGTTAGCCAAACTTATTTTTATCGCATTATAATTCTATTCGTCCACAATTATTTATTTGTTTGACTATTTCACGCTCAATTCTACTTTCAGACCATGCGGCGAAAAAACACGTCCTACTCCGCGCTCGGCAGTTCCACTGCGGTTGAGGATTACCTGGAGCGCATCCTCGAATTGATTAATTCAAAGGGATATGCTCGCGTGGTTGACATCGCAGCTGCGTTGAAAATTTCCCAGGCGAGCGTGACTAACATGGTCCAGAGGCTGGATGCCGAGGGCCTGTTAAAGTACGAAAAATATCGCGGACTTATTTTGACAGCGACTGGTAAGAGCCTGGCGCATAAGATCGCGCAACGACACAAACTTTTGACTGATTTTCTGGGCCTGCTCGGCCTCGACGACCGCGTCATTTATCACGACGTAGAAGGAATGGAGCATCATATTAGCGCTCCTACCCTGCGCGCAATCGAAGCTCTCACCGCTCAGCTTAGGCGGCGGCCGGCGTTGCTGGCGGAATTGCAAGCCGCAATTGCGTAGGAGAACCATGAGAAAGAAAAAAATCGCATCGCGTCGGGCTGCAATTCCTGTTCGGGCGCTTGATTTCGTGATGTATAACACGAAAAACATTCGCCGGGCCCGTGCCTTCTATCAGAAGCTTTTTGGCCTGAAACGCGGGCACGAGTGGAATGATTTCTGGAGTGAGTTTGCCACCGAACCTTTGACGCTCTGTCTTAACGGCACGGGACATAAACGCCGTCCCGAATGGGACTGGAGCGGGCCTGCGTGCGTTGCACTAGCGGTCGACGACGTTCGGACTGCAATCGATGTTTGCCGCAGACACCGGGTCAAAATTCTCATCGAACCAGTCGAGACGCGGGTATGCTGGATGGCATGGATTGCGGATCCGGATGGCAACCGGATTTGCCTCCATTCGCGCAAAGACGGGACGGCGGGATAGGGCTACGCCTTGCCAGACGCAGGCACTGTCGCGGGAGCACTGCTGCCCAGTTTTTTAAAATGAAGCTGATTCACGCGGCGACCGTCACTTTGAGAAACTGTAACCAGATAATTATCGATCTTGACCTGCTCTCCCTGTTTCGGCAGGTGACCAAGCAGATGCGTGACGTAACCGCCGACGGTGCTCACGTCCGCGCTCTCCAATTCTAGCTTTGCGAGCTCGTTCAACTCGTAAAGACCAAGCGCGCCGTCTACGGAGAACTCACTTGCGCTGATCTTGCGAAACTCTTCCTTTTCGAAATCGAATTCGTCCTGGATATCACCGACCAGCTCTTCGAGCACGTTCTCCATGGTTACCATGCCGACCGTTCCCCCAAACTCATCCACCACCAGGGCCAGGTGTGCATGCTTGGTCAGGAATAACTTGAGCAATTTCTCCAATGGCATCATCTCAGGTATTGGAATCAAATCGCGTTTGATTTTCAGCAGGTCCGGGTGCTCGGCGCGCATCAGGGTGAGTAGCTCCTTGATATGGATCAGGCCAATCGTGTTATCGAGATTCTCGCGACACAGCGGAAACCGCGTATGCCGGGACTCAATTGCTTTTTTCACATTGGCTTCGAAACCATCTTCCAGATTGAAGTAAACGATTTCTCCGCGTGGCGTCATGATGTCGCGCACCACGCGGTCACGCAGATCCAGCACGTTAAAGACAAGCTCGCGACCAAGAGGCGTGACCTCGGCGGATTTTTCGCTTTCCTGAACGATGAATCGCAGTTCTTCCTCGCTATGGGCCAATTCTCCTTCGGTGATGGGCCCCACACGAATCACGCGACGCAGGACCCAGTTGCTCGCAGCGTTTAGGAACCAGATCGCCGGTTTAAAGATTGCGTAAAACCATCGCAACGGCGCACTCACAAATAGCGCGGCAGCCATGGATTTGCGGATGGCGAGAATTTTGGGGGCTTGTTCCCCCAGAACGATGTGCAAAAACGTGATGGCTGAAAATGCCAGGGTAAAGGAAATGGATTTGATTACCGGCACGGATTCGATTCCTGCCAACGCGAAAAACGGTTGGAGCATTCGCGCAAGGAAAGGTTCCCCCAGCCAACCAAGCCCCAGGCTCGCCGCAGTAATTCCGACCTGGCAGGCAGAAAGATAGGCGTTCAGATTGTCCTTAATCTGTTTCACAAAGACTGCTTGCCTGACGCCTTCATCAGCCAGCGGCTTGATTTGGCTGTCGCGGATTTTAACCAGTGCAAATTCGGCAACGACAAAGAACCCGTTGAGCAATACCAACGCGACAACGGTCGCCAGTTTGGCGATCAGGACGATCAACGGGTCCCAATGCCTCGCTACTACGTCAGCAATGGGCGCCAGGAGGAATAATGAGGGGAAGTTCATCCAGTAGATTCGCGTAGCAGCCGGTTTGTGACCGCCCGATTCACGCGCCGAACAGCGACGCGCCTACGCTAGAAAATTTACCAGCTCGACTTGGTTACGCCAGGAATCAAGCCTTGCGAAGCCAGCTCACGGAAAGTAAGACGAGAAATCTTAAACCGGCGAATAAAAGCGCGCCGGCGCCCGGTAACTTCGCACCGGTTGACTACGCGCGTCGGGCTGGCGTCACGCGGCAATTGGGTAAGCCCGGCATAGTCCTTTTTCGCCTTCAACTCCGCGCGCAACGCGGCGTACTTCTTCACCGTCGCGCGTTTGCGTTCATTGCGATTGATCCAGGAAGTCTTGGCCATAAAAGAGTGCTGACTATAATGCCAGCGCCATGATTTGCAACAGGACCCCAGTTCAGGGTCGATTTACCCCAAGGCGCTTGTTCGTCGTCGCTGCTTAACCAGCGCGCCGGTGGAACGGCGGCCACTGGATGAAGCGGAAGCCCGCTTTTGCTTGAGT
Source organism: Verrucomicrobiota bacterium (assembly GCA_003218915.1). GTDB lineage: Bacteria > Verrucomicrobiota > Verrucomicrobiia > Chthoniobacterales > UBA10450 > Udaeobacter. The sequence goes on along the minus strand of QHPC01000246.1, from coordinate 8,029 downwards.
GATTGCGTGCGGTTCAGACTGTCCTGCAAAACCTTAACAAGATCGACAACGTTAGTTGGCGCGGGCGGCGTCGGTGCTTTGGCCGCAATCTCGCGGTTCTGCGCTTTCTGCTCGATGATCTCCATCAAGGCAGTTCGGTATTCATCTCGATATTTTTCCGGCTCCCAAGAAACCGCCATGCTATCTATGAGCGCCTGCGCCATCTTCAATTCCTTGTCGCTCACGGCTGTGGCCGAACCATTCTTCAAAACTTCGGTGCTCAATATTTCGCTGGCAAAGTGCATCAACTCCAGAATCAAGAACAACCCATCCGGTTTGACCGCCGCCAAATGTTCTCGGTTGCTGATCACGACCTTGGCAATGCCAATCTTGCCTGTCCCGCCAAGCGCCTTATGCAAAACTGCATAAGCCTTTTCCCCACCCTTTTGAGGCTCGAGGAAATATGGTTTGTAGAAAAACTTCGGATCGACCTGCTCCAAATCCACGAAATCGGTAATATCGATGGAATGTGTCGACTCGATCCGCACCTTCTCGAAGTCCTCGTCTTTCATTACAACATAATGGCCCCGCTCATATTCGAAACCCTTCACGATTTGATCGGCTGGAACTTCCTTTGAATCTGCCTCAGCCACCTTTTTGTACTTGATGGGACTAAGATCGCTGGAACGAAGCTGCCGAAAACTGAGCTTCTCCTCACGCGTAGCTGGATAAACTGCCACGGGAATATAAACCAGCCCGAAGCTGATACTGCCTTTCCAGGTAGGACGCATGGGATAGGAAACCCTTTTTCCACAGTAGCTTGAGCATGTCAACCTCCAAGCCCCTCATGCCAGCCTAACGGAATTTGTAGAAAAACTTCGGATCGACCTGCTCCAAATCCACGAAATCGGTAATATCGATGGAATGTGTCGACTCGATCCGCACCTTCTCGAAGTCCTCGTCTTTCATTACAACATAATGGCCCCGCTCATATTCGAAACCCTTCACGATTTGATCGGCTGGAACTTCCTTTGAATCTGCCTCAGCCACCTTTTTGTACTTGATGGGACTAAGATCGCTGGAACGAAGCTGCCGAAAACTGAGCTTCTCCTCACGCGTAGCTGGATAAACTGCCACGGGAATATAAACCAGCCCGAAGCTGATACTGCCTTTCCAGGTAGGACGCATGGGATAGGAAACCCTTTTTCCACAGTAGCTTGAGCATGTCAACCTCCAAGCCCCTCATGCCAGCCTAACGGAATTTGCCTTGAAACTTCGGAAAACGGCCTGATGTTTAAGACTAGCGCATGAGCCTCATTGCCAGCTTCATGAATTTGGCAGGGCCGGACCTGATCGTCATCCTGTTAATTGTCCTCGTCTTGTTCGGAGCGAAGAAGCTGCCGGAACTTGCCCGTGGAATGGGCCAGGCGGTGAAGGAGTTCCAAAAAGCAAAGGACGAATTCAACGACGAACTGCATAAGGCTGGAAAGCCTGAGACTGAAACCGCCAAGTCTGAAGTGAAACCGGCGCAATCGACTGTAGCCCGAGGCGAGAGCCAACCTGCAAGCAGCGACGGCAAAGCCGGTCAGTCGTAAAGAACCAAAGCAGCGCGAGGACGCGTGCGCACTCCCAAAGCTGCCGCGAAATAAAGCTGACGTCTTTCTGCGCATTTTCGCACGAAGTGCTTTCGGAATCCGATGCGTCCACGCATCGCTTTCGCGGCTACTCGAAGAATTAAACCTGATTCGCGCTCCTACACGTTTGACCAAACGCGCGATTTACGGCAAGATCGCGCCTCGTTTATGCCTGAACTAGATCTACGCGCTCGTATCAAAGAGATGCTTGTAAAGAATTTGATGCTGCAAGTTACTCCGGAACAGATCGGAGATGACCTTCCTCTTTTCGGAGCGAACGGTCTCGGTTTGGATTCCATCGATGCGCTCGAGCTGGTCGTGAGCATGGAGAAAACGTTTGGGGTCGGTGTGCCAAGCTCGGAAGTCGCTGGCAAAGCCCTTCAAACTGTAAACACAATCCACGATTACATTCTCGAAAAACGCAGCGCGGCTGCTTAAATTGCGGTGACGACAGCCGTCGCCGATCCCAACGTGAACATCCTCTACGTAGAGAGCAGCCGCAGCTGGGGTGGCCAAGAATATCGCACGTGTCTCGAGATCAATTGGCTGAACGCTCATGGGCATCAGGCATGGCTCGTCTGCAATCCGGATAGTCAGGTACACTCAAAGGCCTCAGAACTCGGCACTCGCCTTGTGACGATGCCGCTCGGGAGTCGGGTTGATCTGCCATCCTCATGGCGGCTCTGGCGATTTTGCCGGCGAAACCGGATCGATCTGCTCAAGACCTACAGCTCAAAGGATCACTGGCTTTGTCTGCCGCTCTATTTTTGCGGGATTCCACTAAGCCGCGCGCGCTGTATCACCGATCCTATCGGAAGCAAGGGACGCGCATTTGTCTTTAAGCACGGCTGTTCGAACATTGTGGCCGATGCATCGGTGATTAAACGCGAACTCGTCCAGGAACACGGCGTTGACCCTGCGAAAATTGAAGTCATCGGTTCAGCTGTCGATTTGGAAAAATTCAAGCCGCCGCGAGATCGGATGAAATTCCGTACTGAAATCGGGGTCGGCGCAGACACCCCGCTGATTGGAAATGTCGGAATGATCCGGCCGGATAAAGGCCAGCTCATCCTCGTTGAAGCAGCTCCTTTTGTTTTAGCCGAGCGACCCGATGCGCGCTTCGTAGTCGTTGGTCAGGGCACTGGCATCCTAAAACGCGGCATCAATGTAAGAAACGCAATCGACCGCGCCGGACTCGCCGACAAGATCATTATGGCAGGATATCGGTGGGACACGCCCGATATTTATGCCGCGTGCGACATGATTGTGATCGCTTCACTGCGGACTGAAGCCTCTCCGATCGTGTTACGCGAAGCTTTTGCCAGCGGACGTCCCGTCATCGCGACAAAGGTGGGCGATATTCCGCAAATCATTGAGCATAGGCAAAACGGTCTGCTCATTGAGCCGGGTGACAGCAAGGCGGTCGCGGCAGCGATTCTGGAATTTATTCGCGATCCAAACCTGGCGGCGCACTGCGCAACGAACGGCCTCCGCTATGCCAAGGAGCATTTTTCATTCGATGAAATGATGAAAGCAAAGCTTCGCGCCGACATCGCTCTTGTAGGAAACGGCATGGATCGCGAAGCGTCTGCCAACACGATATCGTCGCCGCCGGAGGTTGGTTCTCGATCGGAAACTCTCACGCAGTTGAAGCGGAATTGATCGCATCGATCAACTGACGAAATCGGCCGAAGTTATTGCGAAAAGGCGTAAGGATCAGCCGAGGCAAATCCCAAATCTCAGGCTCATTTTTTTCCTGGGGCAGTGCCGTGGCCTGGACGATTTCGCCTTTGCGCAGTATATCTGCGAATTGCTTGTTAAGATCGACGATCGCGTTTTTCGACAAGCGATCGTTCATTCGAATCACAAATCGCTCCCCGACCCAGCGCGCTGAATGATAGATTTTGTAGAAATGCAAAATCTCTGCGACCGCTTCCCCAACGGTGCGTGTGATTTTGAAGAAGGAAAGATCTTCCTCTGAGATCAAGCCGCGCTTAAGGAGACGGTCGGTAATAAACTCCATCCACAGTTCCCAATAGTTTCCTCGGGGCCGACTCAGCAAAACCACAGGAATGATCCGGGCTTTGCCGGTTTGCATCAGCGTGAGCACTTCAAATGTTTCATCGAGTGTGCCGAAGCCTCCAGGAAACATTGCGAACGCGTGCGCCTCCTTCACAAAATTCAGTTTACGCGTGAAGAAATAATTGAGCGTAATCAGTTTGGGATCGCCTTTGATGAATTCGTTGGCTTGCTGCTCGGATGGGAGACGAATGTTAAGACCGAAACTATGCGCGCGGCCTGCCCCATCCTGCGCCGCTCCCATGATCCCATCGCCGCCACCGGTGACCACCATGAAATCGTGCGCCACCATCTCATGCGCGAATTGCTTCGCGACGTCGTACACCGGCGAATCGACCGGTGTGCGAGCCGATCCAAAAACGGCGACTTTACGCAAATGCTGAAATGGCGCGAAGACCTTCGCCGCGTTGCGCATTTCTTTCATGGAACGATTGATCAACTTGAGATCAGCCACGCTCATGCGATCGCGGGCGATCTTCAGCGCGGTTACGATCATTTCCTCGATCAGTTCGGGGGATTCGCTTGCGTCCCAATCGCGAACCAATTGTTTCACGCGGGCATCGAATGGGGGATCAACGCTCCATTGTCGCCGCGTTGGCTGATCGTGAATTGCGCCCCCTGTAAAGTCCTCTTCCATAATCAAAATGTACTCGCAGTCACGACAACTGCATGTTTCAGGCTCCAGGCGACCCGCCGTCGCGTCATTTCGACCTGGCAAGCACGTTTTGCGATCAACAGGAAATCAGGTCGCTCAAAATCTCCCGCATGTGACGGATGGGCAGTGAATAATGCCCCGCGTTATCAATGAACCGCGCTTTGCAGTTGGGCAATCGCTTCGCGACTTCTTCTGCCAGGTGAACCGAGAAAGCGCGGTCTTGCGTTCCATGCCAAAGGCGGGCAGGAACGTGTACATCTTCAAGGGAAAATCCCCATGGCCGCGCATAAATCTGTGCATCCGCCATGACGCCTTCGGCCGATCCGCGCCAGGCGCGGCGCTGGCTTTCAAAGATGGCTTCGAAGGTTGCTGCATCACGCAGACTTTCCGCATCGCATGGTCGCAACATCAGCATCTTCAAAAGTAAGGGCCGAAGGCGGATCGGCGGCCGCAATGCAAGAATCGGCCGAGCCATACAAAACAACCTTCGCAAGAGTTGCGGCCGCGATCGATAAAGCGCCAGCATCCAGCGATAAAGTGGCAGCAGACCCCTGGCATCTACGAGTTCGACCATGGGAATCGCGCCGCATACGATTGCAATTGCCCGCACCCGGTCCGGCATTGCTGCGGCCGTTGCGTACGCATAGGGAGCGCCACCAGAAATTGCGAGCATCCGAAATCCCCCGATACCCAGGTGGTCAAGAAGCCGTTCTACAACGTGCGGCCAATCGGCTAATTTTCGATCGTGCTGCAAACTCGATCCACTAATGCCCGGTCGATCAGGTGAAATGATACGGACACCAAGCTCTCGTGCCGGCTCGTCTGTTAGTTGCGCCATCGTGCATGAGCTCGGCCAACCGTGACAAAATACCACCGGCACTCCATTTGCATCCCCGTATTCTTGAAACGCAACGACAGCACCACCTTGGAGTTGGACAAAATTCTCTTTCCTCATCCTAAAGGTGATCTCCGTTGATTATCAGTTTTTAGAAAGTAAGCCATACATCCCAGCCTTTCTCGCCTCTCCCCTTAGGTAAGGGGAGAGGATTGAGGTGAGGGGTTTTGGAGCCTCGATGCTCCAGTTTGATTGACAAAACCCTCACCCTCCCCCTCTCCCTGCAAGGGCGAAGCGACCCGCACACCGTGGCCCATTCCACACTCAAGCACGCTAACTGACGCTTGCGCAGCATTACCAGACGGCGCAGGTTTTTTTAGCGCTTGTATTGCAAGCCTCTAATCTGTAAGGCACACTGTAGTGTGAACAAGGCGCCGTGGCCTTGCGCATCATTGGTTATGAATGATTACTCACAACCTCACGCGGGAAAAATCTCGGTGCACGGCAACGGGCTGGGCGCACCGTCGCCTGAAGAAGTCGAAAAACGCGCCAGGGAAATCGCAATGATTGATGAGCGGAACCCTGACGAATTTACCGAAGCAGACTGGAGACAGGCTCGCCACGAATTGATGGGAGCGGAAAACAACACGCCGCCGGAAGAGACCCCGGACAATGCCGATCTTACGGAAGAATGGAGTGTGGTGGCCAGCTCCAAGGGCCACCGACTGCCGCGTCCCGGTATCGAGGAAGAGGAAACGGTAGGCGAGCATTGCGTGATCGACGGTCTCGAGGAAGCGACCCACGACCAGATGCTCGAAGCGCGCCGAGAAGAACTCGAACAAGAGGGAGAAAATCTTTGAGTCCGGTTTCAGCTGAAGCCGCCACCGAACCGGTCGCGGCCAAAAGACCCCATCTTCGTTCAGGCTCAGGGCGTGCTGAGCGCTTGCTTGCTCGTTTTCATCAAATCAGAGATTTCACCAACACGCTGTGCGCAGGCTTGGAGCCAGAAGATTGTGTGGTGCAGTCGATGCCCGACGTAAGTCCGACCAAGTGGCATCTCGCACATACCACGTGGTTTTTCGAAACGTTCATCCTCAAAAAGTTCAGTCCTGGTTATCGCTCCGAAATCCCGCAGTACGCCTTTCTCTTTAATTCGTACTATAACGCCGCGGGCGACATGCACCGGCGCGACCTGCGTGGATTAATTTCGCGCCCGACGGTGAGGGAGGCAAAACGTTATCGCGCATCGATCGATTCGCATATCGACAATCTACTTTCCGGCGCGGACGAAAAGCTGCTCGACGAAATGGAAACTATCCTCGTTCTCGGCTTTCATCATGAGCAACAACATCAGGAATTGCTGGTCACCGATATCAAACACGTGTTTGCGCAGAATCCCCTTTATCCTGTTTTTCGCGAGGCAAAAACTGGAGGGCTGAGCTCTGCAACGCCGGGCTCACAGAGTTCGCCCCTCCAATTCGTCGATTTCGAAGAGGCGATTGTCGCAATTGGCCATGACGGCCGCGGATTCGCTTATGACAACGAAGAGCCCCGGCACCGAGCGCTGGTTCCCGCCTTTTGGCTTGCTTCACGGCCGGTAACAAACGGTGAGTATATGGCATTCATCGAAGACAATGGTTACAAGCGTCCGGAATTCTGGCTATCGCTCGGATGGATGACCGTGAATGAATCCGCCTTAGGCGGATGGCAGGCACCGCTTTACTGGACGAAACACGATGGTACCTGGTGGAACTTTACTCTATCGGGGTTTCGCCCGGTTGATGAATCCGAGCCTGTGACGCATGTGAGCTATTTCGAAGCCGACGCATATGCGAACTGGGCAGGCGCGCGACTGCCGACAGAGTTCGAATGGGAACACGCCGCGTCGGATTGTCCGATCGAAGGAAATTTTGTCGAGAACGAGAATTTTCATCCACGCGCGTTATCCAGGTCAGGAAACGATAGGCGTCTTCACCAAATGTTTGGCGACATTTGGGAGTGGACGCGCAGCGCCTACTCGCCTTATCCAGGTTATCGGGCGGCGCCAGGCGCACTCGGCGAATACAACGGCAAGTTCATGTGCAACCAGTACGTTTTGCGTGGCGGTTCGTGTGCAACCTCACGCAGTCACATTCGCCGCACTTATCGCAATTTCTTCCAACCAGAAAAGCGCTGGCAGTTTACAGGGATCAGACTCGCACACGATCCACAATAAGTCGGTATCGCGCGACCGCCAGGCTCGCGCCGAACGATAATGCCATAATGACTGCCCACTCGCTAACGGCCATACAACCCGCTTCTGAAGCTTCCCCGGAGAGGTCTGATTTACTGTCGGATGTTATTGCCGGCCTTTCATCCGATCCACGCGCCCTGCCTTGCAAGTATTTCTATGATGAGCGCGGGGCTGCATTGTTCCAAAAAATTTGCGAGTTGGCGGAGTATTACATCACCCGAACCGAGATCGATATTCTAGGCCGATACCATGCAGAAATCGCGTCGCAACTGGGGCCGAATATCGAGCTAATCGGACTTGGTACTGGTGCGGGCACGAAGACTCGGATTCTCATTGAAGCGCTCGAAAAGCCAGCCGTTTATGTCCCCATCGACATCTCCGAGAAGCAACTGCGCAAATCGAGTATGCTTTTTCAAAAGATTTTTCCCAATCTGGAAATCTTGCCCGTCTGCGCCGACTACCTGCAGCCCGTCGTGTTGCCTGCACCGCGTCGCAAAGCCGCGCGCAACGTCGTTTATTTTCCCGGATCGACTCTTGGCAACTTCGAACCAAATGAAGCGCTCGAATTTTTGCGGCGCATTGCCAATGTTTCGGGTCGAGGCGGTGGACTGCTG